>CAZPXE010000129.1:0-8228 GCA_964590545.1 uncultured Rhodobacterales bacterium
GAGCTCGGCCACGTGATCGCCATGGGACATCCAGACCTGCTCGCGGTTCTCATCGCTTTCGAACCAGCCACCAAGCAGGCTAAGTGTCTGATCGCTCGGCGTAACATAGGCCCGGCCAAACTCTGCCGTGCCGCCGCCGCCGGTGATCTTGCCGCCTTCAACGCGCCCGCCAAGCTGTTGCATCATCACTTGCTGGCCATAGCAGATGCCAAGAATCGGCACGCCAAGGGTAAACGCCGTCTCAGGCGCGCGGGGGGAGCCGTCGCGGGTGACGCTGTCTGGTCCGCCGGAGAAGATGATCGCTTTGGGGGCAAAATCGCTCAGGAACGTATCGGTGACATTCTGATAAGGGTGGATTTCGCAATAGACGTTCAATTCGCGCAGGCGGCGCGCGATAAGCTGCGTCACTTGGCTGCCGAAATCGATGATAAGGAGGCGGTCATGGGATTGGGTCATGGCCCCGCAATATTCCCGCGTCGTTCGGGTGGCAAGAGGCAGGACCGAAGCGCGGTCCCAGACGCCGGGATATTTTTGGCATTAGGAAGGAATAGTGCCGATTTTAGGAACCGTGTCGCTTTTTGCCGGGAAGGGGCGCTTTGCGGTGCGGATCGTGTGTGCGGATTGGGTACGAGAGGCGCAACTTCTTGGTGATGTGCGTGGGAGAACCGGATCATGGCAGAGGCAGCAGCAAGGCGGCGTGGACGTGGTGGTGGCGGAGCAGCCCGGCGGGCAGAACGCAGCGCCGTGTCATTTGAGACCGCCAAGTATATTGAGCGGAATATCCCAAATTTCGATCTGCTCTCGGAAGAGGCGCTGGAAATCATCGAGACCAATGCCGAGGCGGTGCTGGAGCAGGTTGGCGTCAATTTCGTCAACAACCCCGCGGCCTTGGCCCGATGGAAAGACGCTGGCGCGGATGTGAACGGTGAGCGGGTGCGAATCCCACGCGGGCTGGCGCGGCAGCTGTGCAGCACGGCGCCCAAGACATTCACCCAGCACGCGCGCAACCCGGAACGCTCGGTCGAGATTGGCGGGCGCAATCTGGTGCTGGCCCCGGTCTACGGCCCGCCATTTGTGCGCGATGTGCAAGGTGGGCGGCGCTATGCAACCATGGCGGATTTCGAGAAATTCGTGAAGCTTGGCTATATGTCGAAATGGCTGCACCATTCCGGCGGCACGGTCTGTGAGCCGACCGATATCGCAGTGAATAAGCGACATCTGGACATGCTGCACGCCCATATGACCCTGTCGGACAAGCCGTTTATGGGGTCCGTGACCGAGCCGTCCCGCGCGCAGGATTCGGTCGATATGGCCTCGATCCTGTTTGGTGAGCAGTTCGTGCAGGACAACACGGTGATGACGTCGCTGATCAACATCAACTCGCCGATGACCTTCGATGATGTGATGATGGGCGCGATGGAGATCTATGCCCAGAATAACCAAGCCTGCATCGTCTCGCCCTTCATCGTAGGCGGTGCGATGGCGCCAGTCTCCGTTGCAGGGACGTTGACGCAGGTAATGGCCGAGGTGTTGGCCGGGATCGCCTATAATCAATTGGTGCGGCCCGGTGCGCCGGTGATCATGGGCGCGTTCGTCACCTCGATCGACATGAATTCAGGCGCGCCGACCTTTGGCACGCCGGAAGCGTCGCATATTACCTACGGGGCCGGTCAGTTGGCGCGGCGGCTTGGGTTGCCATACCGATCTGCCGGATCATTCTGCGGCGCGAAACTCCCAGATGCGCAGGCGGCCTATGAAACGGCGAATTCGCTTAACATGGGTCTGCTGTCTGGTGTGAACTTCATGCTGCACGCCTGTGGTTGGCTGGAAGGCGGGCTGGTTTCGTCCTTTGAGAAATTCGTGATGGATGCGGACCAGCTTGGCACGCTGCATCATCTGGCAAGGGGTGTTTCGGTAGACGAGAACGCGCAAGCGATGGACGCGATTGCCGAAGTGGGACCGGGTGGTCATTACCTTGGCTGCGCACACACGCAGGCCAATTTCAAAGAGGCGTTCTGGAAGTCCGACCTGCTTGACTACAAGCCGTTTGAGACCTGGGCCGATGAAGGCGCGCGTGACACGCAAGAGCTGGCACGCATCCGGGTTGAGACGCTGCTGTCACAGTATCAGCAACCAGCGATGGATGCGGGAATTGCTGAGGGTCTTAGGGACTATGTTGAGCGGAAAAAGGCGTCGGAGCCAGACGCCTTTATCTGACGGTCATACTAGCGCGAAACGGTCCTTGCTGGCACGAAGCAAGGCCGATTCGCCGACGATCGCAATCAGCACTTCGATATGGCGGGCAACGCTGTAGGTTGCCTCGCCCATGCGGCGGCGTTCATTCAAATCGCCTTCCAATTCCATCAGTTTCAACAGCGCTTCGGCATGGCGCGGCATCTTTTCCAGCTTCAAAAGCCGGGGCAAATGCGCCTCGCGCCGGTAGTCGGGTGCACCGATTCGCGCGGCTTTTCCCAGCAATGTGGGGCGTTTCATAGAACCGACTCGGGTCAGAATATCTTGCATCGGGGAGGTCTCCGGCAGGTTGTTTCGCTGTGGATAACCTGACACAGGCCGACGACTGTTGCGCAATCAGAGGGGTATGCGCACGCATCGTCAGTGGAAGTTTATCTTTTGGAAACAATACTAAACGGGAGACTAACGTTAAGACTTCCGTAACGAATTGGCAATCTAAGGTTGTGAGCAATTTGTGGATAACTTTAGGGATCCACACAACCGTAACCGGCAAAGGACGACCGCGAAATGGGCTTCGACAATCTCAGGCCAATTCGAACCGAACTTCTCCCGTCTTGGGTGCCGGATGCGGTGCAGCAATATATTGCCCATACTGGGGCAGGGCTTTCGATCCGCGATCTGGCGCGGATGCAGGACTGTCACGCTTCCACCATTTCTCGCCGTATCCGCCGTATTGAGCAACAACGCGACGATCCGTTGATTGACGCCGCGTTGCGCCGGATGGAGGCGAAGCTGAACCCGGAGCAGCCCGGGTTCGTTGGCCGTATCAAAAGGGACCTGACGGATATGAACAAACCCGCACGCGTAGGACAGTTGAACACATTCGAACAAGAGGCGCTGCGGGTCCTGCGGCGGCTATGTGAGACCGGCTCGGTGTTGGCGATTGCCGCCGATATGGACATGGCGGTGGTCGTGCGCGAGGGGCCGGATGGGTCTTCCACGCGCACGGCTGTGGTGGCGCAAGAGATTGCGCAGGATATCGCCGTGCAGGGCTGGATCGAAACCAAGGGGCAGGGGCGTGTGCTGCGTTATACCGTGACCCCGACAGGTCGCGAGGCGGTGAAGGCTCTGCTCGAGCGGTCCCCGGCGGCAGAAAAAGTAAGCAAAGTCATGGAATTGGCCGAGGCGCCCGCCACGTTCGAGCCAGCCCCCAAGGCATGGGGCGAACGCACAGTGCGTGACGACACAGGCGAAGAGCGCAAAGTCTGTTACAACCTCGCCGATTCCCCCCTGACGGCCCTGGCGCGGCGGCGCGACAAGTCCGGCGAGCCGTTCCTGTCAGATGATCTGGTGCGCTGCGGCGAGCGTCTGCGCGAGGATTTTGAACTGGCCCAGATGGGCGCGCGCGTGGCGCAAGATTGGTCATCGCTGCTGACCGGCGGGGTCAAAACCACTGCTGGATCTGGCGCGGGCGCCTTGTTTGGACCCGATGCCGCGCGCGGCCGGGTTGTGGCGGCGTTGCGTGAACTCGGGCCGGGGCTGAGCGATGTCGCGCTGCGTTGCTGCTGTTATCTGGAGGGGCTGGAAAGCTGCGAAAAGCGTTTGGGATGGTCCGCGCGCTCTGGCAAAATCGTGCTACGGATCGCGCTTCAACGGCTCAAGCGCCACTACGAAGAGACGTTGGACGATGAAAGCCAGTTGATCGGCTAATCTTTGCCCTTCAAAGGCACGCCAAAAAGCTCCATCCGGTGCCCGCGCAGCTCATAGCCCAGTTTGCGGGCGATCTTTTCTTGCAGCGCTTCGATTTCTTCGTCCACGAATTCAATGACTTTGCCGGAATTCATGTCGATCAGGTGGTCGTGATGTTCGCGCTCTGCATCTTCATAGCGCGCGCGCCCGTCGCCGAATTCCAGTTTGTCGAGCAGACCTGATTCTTCGAAAAGCTTCACCGTGCGATAGACGGTTGCAATGGAAATGCCCGCATCCAGCTTTTGGGCGCGGGCATACAGTTCTTCCACATCGGGGTGATCTTCGCTGTCTTCCAGCACCTGCGCCACGATCCGGCGCTGGCCGGTCATCCGCAGGCCCTTATCTTCGAGCCGGTCGATCATCGACTTTTCTGTCATGCGCGGCGACCCCTTTAGCTTCCCGTGGGATGGGGTGTAACGCCGCCGCGCCAAGATTTCCAGATACTCAGGTGTAAAGCGACGGAACGCCCAACTGGCTGTGAATGTCGTTCACTGTGGCCGTATCCAGCCCATAGCCCTGCGCCAATTGGTGCAGATATTGCGCCTCGGCCTGCGAATCAAGGTCGATGCCCAGCAGCGACATTGCGTAAACCTGCGGGCCAAGCCCTTGCGGCGTGTCACCAACCAGCCCGACGATATCGACAGGGCGTTCCATTTCCGCGCGCACGAAAGCGGCTTCTTCGGCATCCACATCGCCGCCAAGACGGTCGATCAGCTTGGCTTGCTCGCCCTCATCCATCGCGCCATCGGCTTTGGTGGCTTGGATCATTGCGCGCAGCATCAATCCAGCGGCGGCTTCGTGATCAGGAGAGGGCGCAATGGCTGGCTCAGGCGTTTCATCGAATTGCGAGTTCAGAACTGCGCCAAAGCTGTTTTCGTTGCTGCCTTGCGCTGCGCCCATATTGCCTGCGAGACCGCCAAGCATCGCGCCAAGGCCACCCGCGCCGGTTGCGCCTGCCAGACCGCCCAGCATTTGCTGCAAGCCTTGACCGCCTTGCGCCCCGCCGATGTTTTCCAGCAAACCGCCAAGTCCGCCCGCGCCAACAGAACCGCCTTGCGATCCGCCGCCCAACAGTGAGCCAAGCATATTATCCAGACCGCCTGCGCCACCCTGAGCGCCGCCGCCGGTCAGACCACCCAGCGCACCGGCCAAGCCGCCTGCGCCGCCGCCGCCCGTCATGCCTGCAAGCAGATTGCCGAGGCCACCGCCCCCGCCGCCTTGCGCGCCTTTCATCATGGACGACGCGCCCTTCGCTACCGCCACACCTACTGCCACCTTGGCCAGTGTTCTCATCAAACTCATTGGTCTTTCCCCCAGGGTTATCAATTTCAGGTTGCGGTTACTGTGGCAGATATTCGCCAGCAATCTAAGGGGGAAGTTTGGGGAAATTCACTCAGGGACGGTGATTTAGGTCCCGCAGAAGGTGGCCGGAACGATCTCATTATCTGTAGGCGGGTTTTGCAGGTCAGTATGAGACGGTTGGTCATCATAGGGTCGCGACAGCACGTCGAGCAGCCGTTCAAACGGGGCCATATCGCCTGCAACGGCGGCTTCAATCATCTGCTCGATCCGGTGATTGCGGGGGATGAAAGCGGGGTTGGCAGATTGCATCACCTCCGCCGGGTCCCCATCGCCAATGCGGGCCTTCCATTGGTTCTGCCAAGTGTCGAAGGCGGTTGGGGTCAGGAACTGATCGCGTGCGGTGTTTGTCCCCAAGGCGCGGAACGTGTTGGTGAAATCGGCCTGCTCGCGCTCCATCAGCGCCAGCAGGCTTTCGATCAGCGGCAGGTCTTCGGCGCTTGCATCGCTCAGACCCAACTTCGCGCCGAACCGGGCGATCCAGGCGGTCTCAATCTGCTGGGGCATCGCATGGACAAGTTCAGTTGCCTGCTCGACGGCGGCCTCTTTGTCGTCCATCTGCTGGATCAAGGCGGTTGCGAATTGTGCCATGTTCCAGACAATAATTTTGGGCTGGTTGGAAAAGGCATAGCGGCCGTATTGATCGATAGAAGAAAACACCTTATCCGATTGATATATATCCATAAACGCGCAAGGCCCGTAGTCGATCGTCTCGCCGGAGATGGTGCAATTATCCGTGTTCATCACGCCATGAATGAAGCCAAGCGACATCCAATGCGCAACCAGTTCTGCCTGCGCTTTGATGACATTCTCTAGCAAACCCATTGGCCCATCGGCGTTCGGGTAGTGGCGTGCAATGGTGTAGTCGGTGAGCGTTTTCAGCTCGTCGGTTTGCCCGCGATGGGCAAAGACTTGGAACGTACCGACACGGATATGGCTGGACGCGACACGGGTGAGGACGGCACCGGGCAAAACGGCTTCGCGATAGACCGGATCGCCGGTCGTGACTGCGGCCAACGCACGGGTCGTCGGCACGCCAAGGGCATGCATCGCTTCGGAAACAACATATTCGCGCAACACAGGTCCCAGCCAAGCCCGGCCATCGCCCATACGGCTATACGGGGTAGGGCCAGAGCCCTTCAGTTGGAGATCGCGGCGCAGCCCGTTTCGGTTCAGCACCTCACCCAACAACAGCGCCCGACCGTCGCCGAGTTGCGGATTATACTGGCCGAATTGGTGCCCGGAATACAGTTGGGCGAGCGGTTCTGCCCCTTGGGGCACGGTGTTCCCGGCGAAGGTTTCCGCGATGTCTGCGTCGTTTGCAGGGATGATGTTCAACTCATCCGCAAGTGCTGTATTGAAGGCAAGCAGCTTTGGGGCTGACACGGCGCTTGGCGTTTGCGCCGTAAAAAACCCATTTGGCAGAGTGGCATAGCTGTTATCGAAGTGGATTTGCAAAGAGACGTCCTTCAGTTTGCAAAGTGTTTCAAAAACGGCGCGTCATCAAATGATACTTATCCCGCAGTTCAAATCCGGCCTTGGCATATAGGTTGCGGGCGGAATGATTGTCGATCTCGACCTCAAGATGCAAAGCACGCAGCCCGGCATTTGCCAGCGCTCTTGGCAGGGCCAAGAGAACCTCTGTTGCGATGCCGCGACCGCGCACGCCGGGACGCACATAGAACTCATCGATGAATCCGTCCAGACCACCGAACTCAACAGACCATCCAAATGTCACGACAATATAGCCGATCGGAGCTTTCGGGGGGCCGATCAAGTAAGCGGTGCCGTGTGGTATACCTTCAAGCAGTGGCGAAAGGGCAGCGCGGCGTGCCTCGTCACTTTGCGTAATCCCGGCTTCTAAGTGAAAAGCGGCGACAAGCGGCAGCAGCTTGTCCATATGTGCCGGGGTCCCAAGGGTGAGCGCCGCGCTCATAGTCGCGCCAACCTTTCGGTCAGCAGCGCAAAGAACCCATCCGCGTCGATATCGCCCATAAACGTCGCATTGGCCGGGCGGTCTGTGACACCCCACCAATCGGCAACGGTCATGCCAAGGGTCAGCTCGGAATGCGTCTCGATCTCGACATTGATATGCCGACCACTGAACAGGTGCGGTGCGATCAGATAGGCCGTGACACAAGGATCGTGCAGCGGGGCTCCGGCGGAGCCGTACTTTTCTTTGTCAAAGCGCTCAAAAAAGTCGGTCATCTGCGCCACGGCTATGCCCACGGGCGTGTTCAAATCGCGGAACGCGTCGTTGCGCGGTTTGGTCACCAGCGCCTTATGTGTAACGTCGAGCGGCATGACGACAATCGGAGCGCCCGATTTAAACACAATATCAGCGGCTTGCGGGTCGACATAAATGTTGAATTCTGCGGCAGGTGTAACGTTTCCAACTTCAAAGTAAGCGCCGCCCATCAGCACGATTTCCTGTATGCGCGATGCGATATCCGGCGCTTTTTCAAAAGCGGTGGCGATATTCGTCAGTGGCCCTAGCGGGCACAGGGTAACGGTGCCTTCTGGTTCAGACCGCAGCGTTTCGATAATAAAATCAACGCCATGTTGATCTTGCAGCGGCATTACAGGGGCGGGCAAGTCCGGTCCATCCAGCCCGGTTTTGCCGTGCACATACTCGGCGGTCACCAAGGGCCGCCCCATGGGACGGTCGCAGCCAGCGAAGACTTTTACATCAACTTTATTCGCCAACTCACAGATAATACGCGTATTTACTTCTGTTAGGGCAAGTGGAACGTTGCCGGCGACAGCGGTGATTCCCAGCACATTGATCTCTTCCGGGCTTGCTAGTGCCAAAAGGATCGCGACCGCATCATCCTGGCCGGGATCCGTGTCGATTATGATGTTGCGCGGGGCCATATTCATCTTCCTTTTGAGCGGACCGTGCCGATACCGTGCGGGAATGTCCATAA
>CAZPXE010000130.1:0-8182 GCA_964590545.1 uncultured Rhodobacterales bacterium
GTCGGCTTCACGATCTGCTCCAAGGCTTGCTCTTGCAGCGCGTCGGTCATCACTGGGGCAGGGGAGTACGCCCCCATCCCGCCCGTGTTCGGGCCAGTATCGCCCTCACCCACCCGCTTGTGATCCTGCGCAGTGCCAATCGGCAACACGTCGGTCCCGTCCACCAGCACGAAGAACGAGGCCTCCTCGCCCTCCATAAACTCCTCGATCACGACTTCGGCGCCCGCACCGCCAAACGCGCCAGAGAACATGTCATCGACCGCAGCCAGCGCGGTCTCCACATCCATCGCCACAATCACACCTTTGCCCGCAGCCAAACCATCAGCCTTGACCACAATCGGCGCCCCTTGCGCTTCGATATAGGCCCGCGCCGCGCCCGCATCCGTGAAATGCGCATAGCTTGCCGTGGGCGCACCCGCCGCGTCGCAAATCTCCTTGGTGAACCGCTTTGATGCTTCCAATTCCGCCGCCGCCGCAGAAGGGCCGAACACCAGAATCCCCGCCTCGCGCAGCCGATCCGCGACCCCAGCCGCCAAAGGCGCTTCCGGCCCGACAATCACGAAATCAATTGCCTCGGCGCTGGCAAATTCGACCACCGCGCCCCCGTCATTCACATCCAAAGCCGCACAATCCGCAATCTGCGCGATCCCCGCATTGCCCGGCGCCACGATCAGCTTGTCGCATTTCGGGTTCTGCAGCACCGCCCATGCCAAGGAATGTTCACGCCCCCCACTTCCCAGGATCAGAATGTTCATGGCCGCGCCCCCTTGGTGTTGTCTGCCGCGCGTTCTAGAGTGGCGACAAGAGCAGCACAAGGGACCAACATGGACCTGATTGACGACCCCATACCGGGCCAGAACACGCCCGAATTTACCGTTTCCGAAATCTCCGGCGCGGTGAAGCGCACGTTGGAGGACGAGTTTGGCCGCATCCGCGTCAAAGGCGAGGTGGGGCGCGTCGTCAAAGCCCGCTCAGGCCACCTCTATTTCGACGTCAAAGATGACCGCAACACGCTGGCCTGCACCACATGGAAGGGGCAAGTCGCCCGCCTCGCCGTTGTCCCGGAAGAGGGGATGGAAGTGGTCGTGTCCGGCCGCCTGACCGCCTATGGCGCGCAGTCCAAATACAACATGAACGTCGATGAGGTCTCGGTCGCAGGCCAGGGCGCGCTGTTGGCCATGCTCGAAAAACGCAAGGCGCAGCTGTCCGCCGAAGGTCTGTTCGATGACTCCCGAAAGCAAAAACTGCCCTTTTTACCTGATGTTATCGGTGTCGTGACTTCGCCCACAGGGGCCGTCATTCGCGACATCCTGCACCGTTTGCGCGACCGTTTCCCGCGCAAAGTGTTGATCTGGCCCGTCGCCGTGCAAGGCCAGAACTGCGCCCCCGAAGTCGCCCGCGCGATAGCTGGCTTCAACGCCTTGACCCCCGGCGGCGCGCTGCCCCGGCCCGATTTGCTGATTGTCGCGCGCGGGGGCGGGTCCATCGAAGACCTCTGGGGGTTTAACGAAGAAATCGTCGCACGCGCCGCTGCCGCCTCGGAAATCCCGCTGATCTCTGCCGTGGGGCACGAAACCGACACGACCCTGATCGACTTCGTGTCCGATCAGCGCGCGCCGACGCCCACCGCAGCCGCTGAAATGGCTGTGCCCGTCCGTCTCGACCTGCTGTCATGGTTGTCCGAAGCCGATACCCGCCTGAAACGCGGCACCGCATCCGGCGTCGAACGGCGCGGCCAACGCCTGCGCGATCTCGCCCGGGCCTTGCCGAAACCCGACCGCCTGCTAGACACCCCGCGCCAACGCCTGGACCGCGCCGACCGGTTGGACGAAGCGCTCATGGCCCTTGTCGCGCGCCGCCGTGGCGGACTGGCCGAGGCCGGGGCAGGCCTGCGCCCGCAGCTCTTGTCGCAACAAATTACTCAGAAATCCCAGAGCCTTGGGGCGAGTGCTGTGCGGTTGCTCCCTGCGTTAGAGCGCAGCGTTTCAAAACGTCGCGATCAGGTTGTGACGGCAACCCGCCTGTTCCAACCTGACCGCCTTTCCCAAGAGATCGCCCGCAACCGCGCCGCCCTCATGGACCGATCCAAACAGCTGCGCGAAGACGGTCAAAGCCGCCTCCGCCGCCTTTCTGAGCGGCTCGATGCCCTTGACCGGCTGCGCCAAACGCTTGGATACGAGGCGACATTGAAACGCGGCTACGCCGTGGTGCGCGGCGATGGCGACGTGGTCACGACAAAAGCCGCCGCGCAAAAGGCCAGCGCGCTTGAAGTGCAATTCGCGGATGGGGTTTTGCCTATTGAGGGTGGCGCTAAGTCTCAGCCGTCAAAGAAGAAACCGGCTTCGAAACCACCGGAACAAGGCAGCCTGTTTTGAGGCTAAAGTGCTGGTTGGCTTTGTGATCGGCGAAGCACGCGTCAGCCCTAAACTCCAACCTCCGGCCCTAAGCAAACCATCTCTTCGCCAGTATCGCGCGCTTCATAGAGCGGAGAGCTTTGCCCACCATCGTCAAATTGCGCGATCAATCCATTTGGTCCTTTGGTGAAAGTCCAACATTGCGGATCATCTGGCCGGTCATCGTAGAGAAAACAGATGTTTTCGCCTTGCGGAAACCAAGACCCGTCTTTGCACTCTCCGTCCAGAAACGACCAGATCACGCGGCGGTTCGGCAGATATCGCTCCGCCCCGTAAGAGGCTCCGTTCCGTCCAAAAAATAAGGTCTTGCCAGTGGTGTAACTTTCAAACTGGGTCGCGCTCATTGTTGGTTCGGCGGCATTTGTAGCTGTCGCGTTCAAAGCCAGAAGCAGTCCGCAAAAAATTTGTTTCATATCGCGCTCACATTGGGACGGGGTCTGCCCGCAATATGCTGCGCCCCGAACATGATGAAAACCCTTCACCGTCACGGAACGCGCTTACCCGCCGATCCATCACGTGTCGCCAAATCGAAGGCACAATCGCAAGCACCGCCATCACCGGTAGGGAATGGGGCAGAACTGGCATGGCATGGGGTTCAAACCGCAGGTCCGGATAGGCACGGCCCGGATGCACGTGATGGTCCGAGTGCCGCGGCGCGTTAAGCATCATCGCCGAGGAATACCAATGCGGTGCGTTCCAACTGTGCTCCGGCCCAATCGGTGCATATTTTCCATCCGAGGCTATAGCCCGTGCTAGCCCATAATGCTGCACGTAATCAGATAGATAAAGCTGCACTTGCGCTGAAATCGCGATTGCCAACACCGCGGCCAGCCCCGGCATGCCTGCCAGTGCAAAACTTGCGCCAACAGATCCGCAGGAGAGCGCCGCATACCCAACATATGGATGGGTCCAACCGGGCGGCGCGCGCTGCGCGCGCAACCTGTCTTCCGCCCGCTTTCCGGCAATGAATCCCGCAGGCCAAGCGCGGATCAGATAGTGCCAAAATCCTTCCCCAAACCGCGCCGTGTTCGGATCGTTTGGCGTTGCCGCATGCACATGATGGACCAATCGGTGCGCTGATGCGTGATGCCCAAACAGAAGCGAGCCGTAAATCCCCACCCCAAGCCGCCGCGCCGCGCGCCCCGGACGGTGGATTAACTCATGCGCATTCGAATTGCTGACTTGCCCAAGATAGAGCGACAGCCCAATCAGCAGGCCAGCTTTTTCGAACCCGTCAAGATGCGCGCCGCGCCCCACGGCCCAAACCCCCAAAAACAAAACCAAAAAATGGACCGCGCCGAGGGCGAAGGACAGCCACAGACCATCACCGCCTGCCGGCATCACCTGCGACACCAGCTTGTCCATGAAGAACACCAGCACCGTGATCGAAAGAACCGCAGCAACGGCCCAAACACCGCCCCAAACACTTGCAGCGAATAGCAAAAGCGCGGGAAATAAACTGGCAAGCGCGAACCAGAACATGCGGCGGCAAATCTCCTTTCCCGCCGAATAGGGCCAAAAGGTGAACATCGCGCTAACCCCACGCAGACCACCATCGGAAACTTGCCGCGCCGAAACGGAACACGCCTGTCGCGCAAGGCGCGGAAATGGGTCGTTTTACGCATCTGAAACTTTTGTCTGCCTTGATAATGTCTCACCAATCCCTGAGGCAGGCTGGGCAAGAAAAGGGTCGCGCACATGGCATTGGACGAACGCAAAGGCGTATGGAAATCGGGCAAGGGTAAAGGGCGTCACCGCCCCAAGGGCCGTGCGTTGGAAGATGGCGCGTGGGACGAGGTGCGCGCGCTGCTTGCGGACCGTCCACGTCGCGCTGACCTTCTGATTGAACATCTGCATTTGATCCAGGATCGCTTCGGTCATCTCAGCGCGGCTCACTTGCGTGCGCTGGCCGAGGAAATGCGCATTTCGATGGCGGAAGTCTATGAAGTTGCGACGTTTTATGCCCATTTCGACGTGGTTAAAGAAGGCGAAGCACCGCCCCCTGCGCTGACCATTCGGGTCTGCGACTCGCTGTCCTGCGAACTGGCCGGTGCGCAGCAGTTGAAAGCCGCATTGGAAGACGGGCTCGACCCCGCCGAAGTCCGCGTGCTGCGTGCGCCCTGCATGGGCCGCTGCGATACTGCGCCTGTGCTGGAAATCGGCCACAACCATATCGACCACGCCACGCCCGAGAAGGTTCAAACCGCGATTGCGGCGCAAGATACCCACACACATATCCCCAGCTACGAAACGCTCGAAACCTACCAAGCATCAGGCGGTTACGACGCACTCTTGACGCTGCGCAAGAGCGGGGATTGGGAAGCTGTCCAAGATCAGATCCTCACCTCTGGTCTGCGCGGCCTTGGCGGTGCGGGATTCCCCTCTGGCAAGAAATGGGGCTTCGTGCGCGCCAATCCCGGTCCGCGCTATTTGGCGGTGAACGGGGATGAGGGCGAGCCGGGAACCTTCAAGGATCGCTACTACTTGGAGCGCACGCCTCACCTCTTTCTTGAAGGCATGCTGATCGCCGCCTGGGCGGTCGAAGCAGAAACTTGCTTTATCTACATGCGCGACGAATACCCCGCCGTGCTTGAGATTTTGCGCCGTGAAATCAAGGCTCTGGAAGACGCTGCGATTGTGGATAAAGGTTTCATCGACCTGCGGCGCGGTGCGGGAGCCTATATTTGCGGCGAAGAAAGCGCGATGATCGAAAGCATCGAAGGCAAGCGCGGCATGCCCCGCCACCGCCCGCCTTTCGTGGCGCAGGTTGGTGTCTTTGGCAGGCCGACGCTGGTGCATAATGTTGAAACATTACATTGGGTTGCACGTATCTGCCGCGAAGGGCCGGAAGTCTTGAACACCACCGAAAAGAACGGGCGCGTGGGGCTGCGTAGTTTCTCCGTTTCAGGCCGTGTCAAAGCGCCGGGCGTTTACCTTTTGCCCGCAGGCTCGACCATGGAAGATATCATCGACGCGGCGGGCGGGATGCTCGATGGGCATGGGTTCAAAGCCTATCAACCGGGCGGGCCGTCCGCGGGGCTTTTGCCTGCGACGCTTGCGGATATCGCGATGGATTTCGACGTGCTGCAGCAGCATGGCACCTTCATCGGCTCCGCGGCGATTGTCGTGCTTTCCGATCAGGACAGCGCGCGCGATGCAGCGCTTAACATGTTGAAATTCTTCGAAGATGAAAGCTGTGGGCAATGCACCCCATGCCGGGTCGGCTGCGAAAAAGCGGTGAAGCTGATGCAAGCTGACCACTGGGATCAGCCGCTGCTCGAAGAGCTGTGCACGGCCATGTCCGACGCCTCTATCTGTGGGCTCGGACAGGCGGCACCGAACCCGATCAGGTTGACGATGAAACATTTCCCGGATGAGATTTAACGCTTACTTCAGCTTGGTCTCGTAGACTCGGCAGCGGCAGCCAGATTTCGACAGTCTAAGGCAAAACGCCACCGCCTGATCTTGCGTATCCCGGCCAATGCGCGCGATCAAATATCGCTTACCTGTCGCGTTGCTGCGCGCGTCGGGAATGTAGTCAATCACCTCGCCGTTCATGAGGCTGCGGCATGTCTTGGTGTTGCGAAAGAGCGAAATTTTCGCCGTGCGCTGGGACGTGCCAAAACCCAAATGCACCCCCCAAGCCCGCAAAGGCGGATGCAGCGGCACAAGATCAGAGTTTTTGCGGCGCCGCGCCAGATGCAGGCAGCCATCCATGAATGACTTTCCGCGCACCAGCGGAAATTTACGACGGCGCGGGGGGGCTTCGCGCCAGACCTCTGCCGGCAGGCCGGTGATTTTGATCACATAATTGATCGTCTCATCCGGCAGGCCAGATTTGCGGGCCTTAAACCGCGCCGCGCGCCCTTCGCCCGCGTTGTAAGCGACAGCTGCCAGCCCCTCATTGCCAAATTTGCGCACCAGAAAAGCCAGATACTGCGCAGAAGCCTCTAATGATTCCGCAGGGTTATAGACGTCGCGCAGCCCGCGCAGCGCTGCGGTGCTGTCAATAAACTGCGCGATCCCACGCGCATCGGCATGGCTGATTGCGTTTCTGTCAAACAGACTCTCTTGCCAGATCAACCGCGTGAAAAAACCGGGGTGCAGCCTGTGCCGCCGTGCTTCGCCCAGCATCGTGTGGCACAGATCAAACGCCACATGGCTGGGCCGGATGCAGAAGGGATGGCCGAACCGCCCCTCGGAACACAAGGTCCCCGGCTCGGCCCAAACCGGCCGGGGCAGGGCCAAGAACAGCAAAAAGAGACACCAACGCAACATAGCCCCACGCAAAGCGCGCTTTTCCTGCCCTGTCAATGCATGGCTTCCCATGCGCCGCCCGGCGTATTACATCTGCAGCAACGCACCGCGCCGCGCGCGGGCAGGGACGACAGACAGGACCACGATGTCATTTTTCAAAAAGCTCAAGAACAAGTTAATGGGGTCATCCAATAAGTTGGATGAAGGACTTGAAGCGATTGTGAGTGATGGCGGCACGGTCGAAACAGTTGCACCAGAGCCACCTGTTCCTCCGGTTGATGAGATCGCGCCGCCTCCGCCCCCGCCGCCCTCTGCGCCCGAGCCCAAGCCAGAACCGAAACCTGCACCGAAATCCGCCCCGAACGATCCGCTGATTGAACGCACTGCGCCGGGGCAAATCAGTCTCGAACAGGCGCGTGAGATTGCCGGTCTGGGCAAACCTGCCTCGCCCGACCCCATCACCCCGACACCGGCGCCTGCCGACCCGGTCCCAGAACCGGAACCGGAACCGGCTAGGACACCGTCGCTCGCGCCGCCCCCAGCGCCCGCGCCGCCTGTTGCCAAAACACCGGACCCCGCACCAACGCCCAAGCCCGCGCCGACCGAATCCATCGCCGAGAAAACCAAATTCGGCTTGATGCCCATTCCGCCCGCCGCGCCAGAGCCGAAGCCGATGCCGAACCCGGCCCCGCGTCCCGCACCGATCCCGCAGCCAGCTCTCGACACCAAGCCCGAGGACGCGCCCAGCAAACCCGGCCTTCTGGGCCGCCTTCTGGGCCGCAAAGACGCCGCCCCTGTTGCCCGGCGCGCGCTTGATGATGACATGCTCGAACAGCTTGAAGAGCTGCTAATCACCGCCGATATGGGCGTCGACACCGCCTTGCGCGTCACCGCGAACATGGCCGAAGGGCGCGTTGGCAAAAAGCTTTCCGTGCAGGAAATCAAAGAGTTACTCGCCGAAGAGATCGCCCGCATCATGGAGCCGGTCGCCAAACCGCTCCCCCTCTACCCGCAAACGCCGCAGGTTGTGCTGGTGGTCGGTGTGAACGGCTCCGGCAAAACCACGACCATCGGCAAACTCGCCTCGCAATTCCGCGCCGCAGGTAAGAAGGTGGTGATCGCTGCGGGCGATACGTTCCGCGCCGCCGCCGTCGAGCAACTGCAAGTCTGGGGCGAGCGGGCCGGGGTCCCGGTGCTGACCGCGCCCGAAGGCTCTGACCCGGCCAGCCTTGCATTCGAAGCCATGACCAAGGCGCAAGCCGACGGCGCAGACCTGCTTTTGATCGACACCGCAGGCCGTCTGCAAAACCGCGCTGATCTGATGGAAGAACTGGCGAAAATCGTCCGTGTGATCCGCAAGAAAGACGAAAGCGCGCCGCATAACACGCTGCTCGTGCTCGATGCGACCACGGGCCAGAACGCCTTGAACCAAGTGAAAATTTTCCAGCAAGTCTCGGATGTCTCCGGCCTTGTGATGACGAAACTGGACGGCACCGCCAAGGGCGGCGTGC
>CAZPXE010000131.1:0-545 GCA_964590545.1 uncultured Rhodobacterales bacterium
TGCGGATCAGTTCAAAAAGGAAAACGGCGTCGATCTGACGAAAGACAAGATGGCCCTGCAACGCCTGAAAGAGGCGGCAGAAAAGGCCAAGATCGAACTGTCCTCCTCCAGCCAGACTGAGATCAACCAGCCGTTCATCTCGATGGACCCGAACGGTGGTCAGCCGCTGCACATGGTCGTCAAACTGACCCGCGCCAAGCTGGAATCGTTGGTAAACGACCTGATCAAACGGTCGATCAAGCCATGCCAATCGGCGCTGAAAGACGCAGGTCTTTCGATCGGTGAAATCGATGAGGTTGTTCTGGTCGGTGGTATGACCCGGATGCCGAAAGTGGTCGAAGAAGTGACCAAGTTCTTCGGCAAAGAGCCGCATAAGGGCGTGAACCCTGATGAGGTCGTGGCCATGGGCGCCGCCATTCAGGCGGGCGTTCTGCAAGGCGACGTGAAGGACGTTGTTCTGCTTGACGTGACGCCGCTGTCGCTGGGGATCGAAACGCTGGGCGGTGTGTTCACACGCCTGATCGACCGCAACACGACAATCCCGA
>CAZPXE010000131.1:555-8173 GCA_964590545.1 uncultured Rhodobacterales bacterium
ACCAGAACGCCGTGACAATCCGCGTCTTCCAGGGTGAGCGTGAGATGGCCACCGACAACAAGATGCTCGGTGCGTTCAACCTTGAGAACATCCCACCCGCGCCGCGCGGTTTGCCGCAGATCGAAGTGACTTTCGACATTGATGCCAACGGTATCGTGTCGGTGGGTGCGATGGACAAAGGCACTGGGAAAGAACAGAAAATCACGATCCAAGCCTCTGGTGGCCTGTCCGATGATGACATCGAACAAATGGTGAAGGATGCGGAAGAAAACGCCGAGGCGGACAAAGAACGCCGCGAAGGTGTCGAAGCCCGCAACCAGGCCGAAAGCTTGATCCATTCGACCGAGAAATCGATTGAAGAGCATGCCGACAAGGTCGACCCAAGCACCGTTGAGGCCATTGAGCTGGCGATCGCCGCGCTCAAGGACGATCTGGAGAAAGAGGATACACCTGCAGAGAAGATCAAAGCGGGCGTACAGAACGTGACCGAAGCGGCGATGAAGCTTGGTGAGGCGATCTACAAGTCCTCGCAAGGTGATGGCGGCGACGAAGAGCCCATGGGCGCCGACGAGCCGCGCTCCGATGATGATGACATCGTCGATGCGGAGTTCGAAGATCTCGACGGCGACAAGCGCGGCTAATCTTGACCGCATGGAACCAATCAAGAGGGCCGGTCCAAACTCAGGACTGGCCCTCGGACGTTCCGGAAAGGGGTGTAACCCATGTCAAAGCGTGACTATTACGATGTGCTAGGCGTCGCCAAAGGTGCGTCCGGCGATGAGATCAAGAAAGCGTTCCGCACGAAAGCAAAAGAGCTTCACCCGGACCGCAATTCTGACAATCCCAACGCCGAATCACAGTTCAAAGAGGCCAATGAGGCCTACGAAATCCTGAAAGATGCCGAGAAGAAAGCCGCCTATGACCGCTATGGCCATGCGGCATTCGAAGGCGGCACCGGAGCGAGCGCAGGCCAACGCGGTGGTAATCCGTTCGGTGGCGGCGATTTCCAATCTGCTTTCTCGGATGTGTTCGACGACCTGTTCGGCGATTTTATGGGCGGCCAGCGCGGTGGCGGCGGCGGTCGTGGCCGTGCCGCGCGCGGGTCTGACCTGCGCTATAATCTACGGATTAACCTTGAAGACGCGTATAAAGGTCTGGCCAAGACGATAAATGTCCCAACCACAGTTGCATGTGGCGTGTGTAACGGCACCGGCGCCGAAGGCGGTGCGGAACCGACGACCTGCCCAACCTGCTCTGGCATGGGTAAAGTCCGTGCACAGCAGGGCTTTTTTACCGTTGAACGGACATGCCCAACATGCGGCGGTATGGGCCAGATCATCAAGAACCCCTGTAAAGCCTGCGGCGGTGCTGGTCGGGTCGAGAAGGACCGTTCACTCTCCGTAAACATCCCACCCGGTGTCGAAACAGGCACACGGATTCGCCTTGCGGGCGAGGGAGAGGCGGGGATGCGCGGAGGGCCTGCGGGCGATCTCTATATCTTCGTGGAAGTTGCCGCGCATGACCTGTTTGAGCGGGATAGCAACAACCTTTATTGCCGTGTGCCAGTATCGATGGGCACCGCCGCGCTTGGGGGTTCTATCGAAGTTCCGACCATTGACGGTGGCCGCGGCCGCGTACAAATTCCATCCGGAAGCCAATCGGGTCGCCAGATGCGCCTTCGGGGCAAAGGCATGCCCGCACTTCGGGGCGGCGCTCACGGCGATATGTTCATTGAACTGGCCGTTGAAACGCCTGTGAATCTTACCGCGCGCCAAAAGGAACTTCTGAAAGAATTTGAGGCGTTGAGCGAAGAGAACAATCCAGAAAGCTCCACTTTCTTCTCTTCGGTAAAAAGTTTCTGGGATTCAATGAAGGGCTGACAGAAACTTTTACAGAACATTTAACCGTTCGTTTACCAGACATGGCGCAGAGTTGTGCCATGTCACATTTCGCCGAACAGTCCCTGCCTTTTGAGCCTGACGAAGCCATCGCCCTTCCATCAAAAGGGCGCATGCCATCGTATATTTCCGATCACCGCAAGCGGTTGCGCCAACGCTTTTTGCAAGGCGGCGCCGACGCGATGCCAGACTATGAATTGCTAGAACTTGTCCTGTTCCGCGCGATTCCCCGACAAGATGTGAAACCACTCGCACGGCGACTCCTGACCAAGTTTGGTGATTATAATCGGGTGATTTCCGCCTCGCCCCATGCGCTGAAGTCGATGCATGGTGTTGGCGACGCAGTCATCACCGAGTTGAAGATCGTCGAGGCCGCAGCACAGCGCTTGGCGCGTTCCAAGGTTTTGAATACGCAAATTATTTCCAGCTGGGACGCATTGCTGGACTACTGCCATACAACGATGGCACATCGAGATGTGGAGCAGTTCCGCGTGCTCTATCTCGATCGTAAAAACATCCTGATCCAAGATGAGGCGCAGGCAGAGGGAACCGTTGATCATGTTCCGGTCTATCCTCGAGAGGTGGCGAAGCGCGCGTTAGAACTGAACGCGTCTGCGCTGATCCTTGTTCACAACCATCCATCTGGCGATCCATCGCCGTCACAATCCGATATTGATATGACAGCTCAGATTGAAGCGGCTTGTTCGGCATTGGGACTCACACTGCATGACCATCTCATCATCGGAAAATCGCGCGAGGTGAGTTTTCGCGCCAAGGGCCTTATTTAGCTAAGGCCCCGGCCCATTAATCCTGACCCTAGCGCACCCAGACCTCAACCCGCCGATTTGCTTGCCGCCCCCAAGAGCTGTCGTCGCAGGCCATCGGAAGCGCTTCACCGAACGCATCGACGTCCAGTTGCACGCGATCCAAATCAACCGTCTCAGCCGACCCAATCACGGCACGGCGGACAGCCTCGGCACGGCGCAGCGCAATATCCCGATTTGCTTTGGCCGGCCCTTCGCCATCCGAGAAACCGACAAAAACAAGCCGCCGCGCGTCATACCGACCAATCTCCAAAGCCGCTGCGAGTTGGCTGACATTTGAACGCGACTGCGCATCCAACCGGATAGAGCCGGTTTCGAAGCGAAACGACGTCGTAAGCCGTTGTAACGGTGCTAGCGTGCGCACCATGCGTTGCAACTCTTGCAGGGACACATCTGCTCCGGCCGCATCAATTGCATTCGAGAATCTTTGCCCTTGCTCGTTCAATGCAATCTCTTCAGGGGTCTGATCTACGAAGCCCGCCCGGCGGATCACGATTTGCGCAGCGGGCGAACGCAGGAACGCTACAAATTCACGCCCGACTTTTGGCAACCGCCGCGCAGGCATGTAGAGGAACATCGGCGCGGTTAAGGGATAATCCTCGGTTTTAATCGAACGTCGGTCTGCGTTAAGCGAATACCGGCATGCCCCAGACAGCGTCAAAACCTTCGCCGCACCCGTCTCGGCAAAGCTAGCGATTCCAAGCGCAAAGGGATCTTCAGCGACCGTTTTCGCGATATTAGTACTCAGGTCATGGCGAATAACGCCATTGGCGAAGCTCAAACGCACGGGTTTCAACAAACGATCTTCAACCGACTGCCCGAGACCCGTACGCCCGTCCGGCAAATGAATATCTATGGGTGCGTCCGGACCGCCCAAAGTGGACCAATTGGTGATTTTTCCCCCAACAACATCCGCGAGTGCCTGCGGATCGATGTTTTGTACCGGATTGCCAGGTGCCACAATCGGTACAATCGCGTCCAACGCGATGACCCGACTTCGGTTGGCTGACGACAGGTCTCCCATTCCTGCTTCCCGCGCGAGACGACGTTCCTCAGGCCTTATCTCCCGCATCGACAGGACGATATCGGCTTCGTCCGCCAGTAGATCCGCAAATCCTTCATCCGTCGTACTGGCGCGGAAAGCAAAGATCGCGGCGGTGCGCTCTGTCTTGCTTTCCAACAGCTCAATGACAAATTCCGTCGCGCCCTTCGCTGTGCGTTTTGTGATGAAGTCATTTCGCTGAGCGAAAGCTTCCAGAAGCGCGGGCATCATGACATCGCCCATTGCTGCCGCCCCGGACATTCGAATCTCGGCAACAAAATCGCTCAAATTCGGGCAACCCGGCCCCTCACAGGTCACGCCAGAGCCATCGACAGTCAGTTCGCCATATTCGGTATCAACACGGTAAAACTCGCCGTCGAAACCAAGCAGATTACCGCTGATCTCAACACCACCGTCGCGCGACGTCAGCGTTACGTCCTGCGCGGACGCAGAAATCCCCAGAAAACAAAGAAAAAGCGCGACCAAGCCGAGCGCACATTGCCTGCGCATGAAGCGCCCCCATGAAAGACCCACGATTTACTGTGCGGCGACTTTCATGTCTTCGAGAACATTATTCAACACCAGATAATCGCCAATCGTGTCGCAACCCGGCATCGCCAAAGTCAGGTTCTGCGTGCGAAGGCGGCCAGTGCCATCCCGTTCAATCGTTTGCGCCTCTATTTCTAGGCCGCAATTGCGCGCGGTGACTTCGGCCTCGACACTAAGATCAACATGGCCGTTGCGACCCGACATATCCGCAGGGAATGTGTAAATTTCCGCGATATGTGGCTCCACCACTTTGACATTGCCGAGGCTGAGCAGATGACCACCCTTACCTTCGATAAGGCGATCCATCGATGTATCTTTGGACTCGCGCCAGACATGACCTTCTACGCCATATTCCGCACCGAATTCGCGGGCGTGAAGTCCAAAACCAGCTTCCTGACCGCGCCACTGCAAAACAACACGGTTGAATGCTGCGAGATCAGGAGTCTCGGTCTGAGCAACAGCACCAAGGCCGTCGCTAAAGGCAAATATGTAGACAGCTTTTTCAGCGAGGCTTGGCACTTCGAGCGACAGCCCGCCGGATTCATCCGTCTGCTCGGTGAAAAACATCCCGTTATGGTGCACGGTCACACGTTCGAATGTGTGGCATGGCGCAACAACGTCCAGCGCAACGATGGCAGCACTGCGCGCACGGGCATTGGCGATGATGTCACATGATTGAGTTTCGACAGCCGCTGTTTGCGGTTCAGGTTCGGTCTGAGGTTCCGGTTGAAGTTCAGGCGCAACGACAGCCGTTGTGGCAGCGGCTGCAACTTGCGGCAAGGCCGACGTCAGTGTGATATCCTGAAATTCAATAAACTCAACTTGTTGTTGGTCTGGCTCCACATCTGACTGAACTGGGGCAGGTATTTTGACGGGTGTTTCAACAGAACTTCCGTCGGTGCCTTGAGTTGACCCGTAGCGATGCGCAGCTGTTTCGGAACTTTGCATGACAAAGCCGATCCCCAACGCGCAGGCAAGCGTTCCCGCCGCTGTAATGATCTCTTTCGCGCGAGACATCGCACCTCTCCCGACTCAATTCCCCATGGAAGAGATGGTCGCGTCAAAACCGGGCGAGTTTATGGCCCTACAACGGAGTCATTGGGGCGAGAAAAAGGCGTGGTTAACCTGAGGCCCTATGCGAAACGGCCGTGGCAATGTTTGAATTTCTTGCCCGAACCACATGGGCAGGGATCGTTCCGGCCCGGATTTCCCCACGTAGAACGGTCACTTTCAACGAAACCTGTCTCGGGGTTCTCAGTCGGCGCATCTTCTTCCTCGGCATCAGCTTCGCCAGCGCCAGCGACAATCTGCTGTTGCATGGCGTATTCAGCGATCATCTGCTGGCGTTCTTCATCCGTCATAGGGCGAATTTGCGCCAACTTCTGGGTCACGTCCGCCCGCAAGCCGTCCAACAGGTTTTCAAACAATTGGAATGCTTCGTTCTTGTACTCGTTCAGCGGATCTCGCTGTGCATAGCCGCGGAAGCCCACGACGGAACGCAGGTGCTCCAATGTAATCAGGTGCTCGCGCCACTTGCCATCGATCGCCTGCAACAAAAGCTGCTTTTCGATGGTCCGCATGTTTTCAGGCCCGAACTGTTCCTGCTTTTGCGCCATAAGCTCATTTGAGGCCGCGACAAGGCGATCACGGACTTGTTCATCGTCCACGCCTTCTTCGTCCAGCCAGTCCATCACCGGCACGTCAATCCCAAGTTGGTCAATCGTCGCCGCATACAGACCTTGGGCATCCCATTGGTCTGCATAGCTGCCTTCAGGCATGTAGACGTCGATCAGATCGTCGATCACCTCGTCGCGCATGTCACTGGTGATTTCGGACACGTCTTCAGCTTCCATGATGTCGCGGCGCTGGCCGAAGATAACCTTGCGCTGTTCGTTCATCACGTCATCGAATTTCAGCAGTTGCTTGCGGATGTCGAAGTTGCGCCCTTCGACCTTCGCCTGCGCGCGTTCGAGGGATTTGTTCACCCAAGGATGCTCAATCGCCTCGCCGTCTTTCAGGCCCAGCGTCTTAAGCACCTTGTCCAGACGGTCAGAGCCGAAGATGCGCATCAAATCGTCTTCCAGACTCAGGAAGAAGGACGAGCGGCCCGGATCACCCTGACGGCCAGAGCGGCCACGCAGCTGGTTGTCGATCCGGCGCGATTCATGGCGTTCGGAGGCGAGGACGAACAGGCCCCCAGCCGCGAGAACCTTTTGCTTTTCTTCCGCTGTCGCGTCCTCGACCTGTTGGCGAAGCTGTTCGGAGTCCGCATCAGGTGTCTCGGCCAGCGCTTGCAGGACGCGCATCTCAACATTGCCGCCAAGCTGAATGTCTGTACCGCGCCCAGCCATGTTGGTCGCAATGGTCACAGCGCCCAGCTTGCCCGCATCGGCGACGATCTGCGCCTCTTGCTCGTGTTGGCGCGCGTTCAGCACGTTGTGCGGTATGTCAGCCGCCGTCAGCATTTGGCTGAGCATCTCGGACTTGTCGATCGAGGTGGTGCCGACAAGAACGGGCTGGCCCTTCTCATGCGCGGTCTTCACCTCATCTATCATAGCTTGGTATTTTTCGGTGCCGGTGCGGAAGACCTTATCGTCCTCATCCATCCGGGCGACGTCCCTGTTCGTCGGCACTTCGACCACGCCGAGACCATAGATTTGCATGAACTCTTCGGCTTCGGTCAGCGCGGTACCTGTCATGCCAGCCAGCTTGTCGTAGAGGCGGAAGTAGTTCTGGAACGTCACCGAGGCGAGCGTTGTGTTCTCAGGCTGGATGCCAACGCCTTCCTTGGCCTCAATCGCCTGATGCAGCCCGTCGGACAGACGGCGCCCGGTCATCATCCGGCCGGTAAATTCGTCAATCAGGATCACCTCGCCATTGCTGACGACATATTCCTTGTCCTTTGCGAACAGTTTATGCGCCCGCAGCCCGTTATTGACATGGTGCACGATGGTCGTGCTTTCCGGATCATAAAGGCTTTGAGCTTCTTCGAGGAACCCGCGCGCGCGCAGGGTTTCTTCAAGATATTCGTTGCCGTCATCGGTGAAAGTGACCGAACGGGTTTTTTCATCAATCGTGTAGTGATCGTCGTTCAGTTCAGGGATCACTTTGTCGATGGACATATACATGTCCGAGCGATCCTCAGCCGGACCAGAGATAATCAGAGGTGTCCGCGCCTCGTCAATCAGGATCGAGTCCACCTCGTCCACGATCGCGAAGTTGTGGTGCTTCTGGAAAATCTGTTCCAGCTCGGCCTTCATGTTGTCGCGAAGGTAGTCGAAGCCAAGTTCGTTATTGGTCGAATA
>CAZPXE010000132.1:0-8167 GCA_964590545.1 uncultured Rhodobacterales bacterium
GTAGCCGCGCGTGTTGACGCACCAGTCCGCAAAGCGGGCGTAATCTTCGGGGGTAGCCAAGCCGTTTTTCAGGTCGTCGCCGCACATGGTCGAACCATAGGCCAGCAGCTTGCCGCTGTGTCCACCCAGCAGTTTCCAGACCGGTTGGCCAGTCACTTTGCCCTTCAGATCCCACAGCGCCAGATCGACCATGGCGAGCACGCGATCGGTCAGGCTACCGCCGCTCAGGCGTTGCCATTTGTAAATCTTGTGCCACAGCTTATCGGTCAGCATCGGGTCCATGCCGATCAGGTTGGGGCGCACAAATCGGTCCAGCACAGCTGGGTCCACATCGGGCAGGCGGGCCAGAATGCGGCCTTCGTGCCCATCGTCGGTGATAATGGTGAAAAGTGCACTGCTGGTTTCGCTTTCGGGGCCGGGATGGCCATGTCCGTCGCTGTCGCGCACCGTGTTTGTTGTGTGCCTGAAAACCTTGGTGGATACGGTTTCGATCTTCATGAAAAGCCCTTTCAGGAAAGCGTGGTCAAGAATTGTGCGGCACGCGCGATGCAGGCGTTGGCCGCTGGGACAAGCCGGCCGCGATTGATGAACCCATGGGTCACACCCGGTTCGACATGCAGATCAGTGGGCACACCTGCCGCCCGCAGAAGCTTCGCCATGACCCGGCTGTCATCCAACAGCACGTCGTGTTCTGCGGCGATAAGGCAAGCGGACGGCAAATGGGACAGGGCCTCCGACAGGACAGGCGCGACCAGCGGGTCGCTCTCGCGGCGTCCGTCCGGGTCATACATCGCGAATAGTTCCGCCATGCGCGCGCGGGTTAGGCCAGGGCCATCACGGTAAGCGGTATAGCTGTCCGAGGACAGGTTCGCCGAAAAGACCCCATAAAACAGCAGCATTGCGTCAAAGGCCGGTTTTGGAAGACTCAGCGCCAATGCCAAAGCGAGGTTTGCCCCTGCGGACGCTCCCCCGACGGCGAGTGTCTGGGTGGACAGGCGCAGCGCCGGTCCTTCGGCCATAAGCCACTCATAGGCGGCGGCGCAATCGCTAAGCGCCGCTGGATACGGATGCTGCGGCGCCAGACGATAAGAAATCGCCAGCACATTCCACCCGCTCTGTGCCGCAAGTCTGCTCGCCGAGGCGTGGTTGAGCGCAATGGACCCGCCAGCCCAACCACCGCCGTGGATGTAGATCAGCACCGGCGCATCAGCCGCGCCGCGATAAATACGTCCAGGCAGCGATTGCCCTGCCGCATTGGGCAGCGTGAGCTCTTCAAAGGCGACATCCGTCCCACCCACCGACCAGTACGCGGCGGCCTCGGTGTCCGAGGCAAACCCCTCGGCGACGCGAGTCGCCTCCTGCATTCCCTCTGCGAAACGCATCACGTGGGCGTGGGCACGTAGCGGTGCCGCTGGCGTGTCCCACGCAAAGACGGATCAGGGATCGGCACCGAAGATAGAAGCGCCTTGGTGTATGGGTGCTGCGGGTTGTCGATAATGGCGTCGGTCTCACCAATCTCGACAATGCGGCCTTGATACATCACCGCGACGCGGTCGCAGAAGTAGCGGATCACCGCCATGTCGTGACTGATGAAGATAAAACTCAGGCCCATATCCGCCTGCAGCTTGAGCAGTAGATCGAGCACCTGCGTTCGGATCGACACATCCAGCGCCGACGTCGGTTCATCTGCGATTACTAGTTTCGGTTCCAGCGCGATGGCGCGGGCTACGACGATGCGCTGACGCTGACCACCCGAAAACGCGTGCGGATAGCGCTCCATCATCCCCGGATCGAGGCCGACATCCGTCAAAAGCTTGGCAATGCGGTCTTCCAACGCTTTTCCTTGGGCGATGCCGTTCACAACCAATGGCTCGGCTACGATCTGTTTCACCGTCATGCGCGGATTGAGCGAGGCAAATGGATCCTGAAAGATCATCCGGATCTGCTTTCGTTTGTCGCGCAACGCGACCTTTGACGCCTTGGCCAGGTCTTCGCCGCGGTAGTCGATCACGCCGGCTTGCGGATCGTAGACCCGCGCGATGCAGCGACCCACCGTGGTCTTGCCAGAGCCGGATTCGCCAACGATACCCAGCGCCTCGCCTTCGCGCAGGTCAAAGCTGACACCGTCCACCGCGCGGGTCACATCAGTGACACGTTGAAGGAACCCTTCGCGCTTTTCAAAGCGCAGTTCCAATCCTTCGACCTTCAAGATATTTGGTGCACCCTGCGCAGGCTTTTTCTTGGCGCTTGCGGGCTCTTCAAGACGGCGCACGGCGCCCAGCAGGCGCTGAGTATATGGGTGTTTGGGCGTGGCGAAAATCTGGTCGATGCTGCCCTGTTCGACCACATGGCCTTTTTCCATTACCACAACTTCGTCGGCGATTTCGGCCACAACGCCCATGTCATGGGTGATGAACATGATCGCCATGCCCAGATCAGTTTGCAGCGCTTTCATCAGGTCGAGGATTTCCGCTTGCGTGGTGACATCCAGCGCCGTAGTCGGCTCATCCGCGATAAGCACGTCCGGCCGACATGACAGTGCCATGGCGATCATCGCCCGTTGCCGCATTCCGCCGGAGTATTCAAAGGCGTATTTGTCCAGTGCCTTGTCCGGGTTGGGAATCTCTACCTGCGCCAGCGCGTCGGCAGCCATCTTGCGCGCGGTCTTTTTGTCGACGTCACGGTGCAGCCGGATCGCTTCTATGATCTGGTTGCCGATGGTGTGCACGGGTGAAAGTGAAGACATGGGTTCCTGAAAGATCATGCCAATGCGCCCACCGCGAATGTTGCGGATGGCTTTGCCACGCGGGTCCAGCCCGGTCAGATCAATGGCCTTGCCCGCGCCTGGGCGAAACAGGATCCGCCCACCGTTGATGACGCCCGGTCGAGGCACCATATTGAGGATTGTGCGCGCGGTAACCGACTTGCCGGAGCCGGACTCGCCAACGACACAGGTTGTCTTGCCACGGTACAGCGCGAAACTGATTCCGTGCAGAACATCGAACATACCCTGGCGGGCGGAAAAGCCGACGTTGAGGTTCTCGATCTGGATGATCGGTGTGTCGGTTTCAATGGCCATACGGATCCGCGGCATCGCGCATGCCGTCCCCTAGAAAGTTAAAAGCCAGCACGGCGCCAACGACAAAACCGCCGGGGATAAAGAGCCACGGCGCCTGGCTGATCGACACGATATTCTGCGCCTCTTTCAGCAACACGCCCCAGGAGATCGCAGGTGGCGTCAGACCAAGTCCGAGAAAGGACAGACCGGTCTCTGCTAGTATCATCAGCGGGATCGCCAGAGTCAGCGAGGCGATGATATGCGAGCTCAGCGAGGGCAACATGTGCCGCCAGATGATCCGCCATTCAGACGCCCCGTCAAGCCGGGCCGCAACCACAAAATCGTCGTTCTTCATCGCCAGGAAACGCCCCCGCACGACGCGGCCAAGCTCTGTCCAACCGACAAGGCTGACGATCAGAGTGATCACGAAATATTGCTTGTAGATCGGCCAGTCCGGCGGCAGTGATGCGGCCAGCGCCAGCCAAATCGGGATCGTCGGCAGGCTGAGGACGAACTCGATCAAGCGCTGGATGATCGTGTCAGTGCGCCCGCCATAGAACCCCGATATCCCGCCCAGCACGACGCCCAGCACAAGGCTAATCGCAACACCCACAAGGCCAATCGACATAGAAATCCGGGTCCCATAAATTACCCGGCTGAACATATCTCGCCCCAGCCGGTCCGCGCCAAACAGATAGAATCCGTCTCGCTTATTCTTGGGCACCAAAAGGTGCCGGGACATTGGAAGAAAACCCCACATGTTGTAGGTATCACCCTGACCAAAGAAGCGTAGATAGTTCTTGTCGCCAGAGGGCACGTAGGTCACAGCCAGAGTCAGTGGGTCTCGCTGCCGGTCCATCTCGTAGACATAGGGCCTTAGGCGAATCCCGTCCTCTGTGCGGTCAATGAAATGGACCATTTGCGGCGGGTGGTAGACCGCGCGGCGGTTCTGCTGCGTTGGATCGAAGGGTGAGACAAACTCGGCGAAGATTGAGATCAGGTACAAAATCCCAATCACCCACAGCGAGAGGATCGCCAGTTTGTGCTTGCGAAACGCCCAGCGGGTCAGCTGCCATTGCGAGGCGATAGCGACATCCTTGCTGGATTTTCCCCCCGCCGCATCGGCGGAGATGTTCATCGTTGCGGCCTCTTCGACGTTGGTGCTTTGATCAGTCATAACGCACCCTTGGATCCAGCAGGACCAGCAAAATGTCAGAGATCAGCATTCCCACCACAGTCAGCAGCGAGAGCAGCAGTACGAAGGCTCCTGCAAGGTACATGTCCTGACTCAGCAAGGCCTGAAGCATCAGCGGCCCAGCAAGTGGCAGGCTCAGCACGATGGCCGTGATCACCGCGCCCGAGACAAGGTTGGGCAGCACCCAGCCGATCGTTGAGATGAACGGGTTCAGCGCTACCCGCACCGGGTATTTCATGATCAGCCAGAATTCGGACAGGCCCTTGGCGCGGGCGGTGTCCACATAAGGTTTGTGCAGTTCGTCCAGCAGGTTGGCGCGCATGATGCGGATCAGACTCGCAGTGGCGGAAGAGCCCAGCACCACCATTGGCAGCCAGAGATGGGCGATCAGATCCTGCACTTTTGCCCAAGACCAAGGCGCGTTCTGATACTCTGGCGAAAACAACCCACCCACATCGGTGCCAAAGTGCACCACGCCGATATACATTAACACTAGGGCGAGCAGAAAATTGGGAGTGGCAAGGCCAATGAAGCCAATTGTGGTGGCGATGTAGTCGCCGATGGAATACTTGCGCACCGCTGAATAGACGCCGATTGGAAAGGCAATCGCCCAGGTGAAGAGCAGCGTCGCCATCGAGACCAGCAGCGTCAGAGCCATGCGTTCCCAGACCAGTTCATTGACTGGCTGGCGCCATTCAAAGCTCATGCCGAAGTCACCCTGCAAAAGGTTCCCGACCCATTTGAAGTATTGCACGTAGATGGGCTGGTCGAGCCCGAACCGGGCGCGCAAATTGTCGATGGTCGCTTGATCCAGCAGTTCGTTCGATTCACCAAGCTTTGCGATATAGGTGGTCAGGAAGTCACCCGGCGGGGCCTGGATTAGCAGGAATGACACGATGGAGACGCCGAACATGAACGGGATCATCCACAATATGCGTTTCAATATGTAACGCCAGATCATCGCGGCCCCCGGTCTGTGGCAGTGAAGGTAAGAATATTGGTGGCATTGAGTGAGCGGGGCCAGGGTGAGCGGCCCCGCTCGGGATACGCTGCTTATTCAGCGTAGAAGTAGGTCCACGGCAGGGTCGGCGCCGGGTCGGGATACATCCAGGACCCAGGCAGCGCTTCTGGCACGTTCATCAGCTTAGCATTCACGACGCCATAGGTGCTGGGCCGGAAGGTGATGCCGATGATCTCGAACTCATCCGCCGCCATCTGATGAATCTCGCGGAAGAGGTCCAGCGCCTTGGCCTGGTCGGCCTCCGCCTTGAACTGGTCATAGAGGGCAAGGCGTGTCTTCATGCTTTTGCTGGGCTCCATGCCTTCGGTGCCGCCAGACAGATACCAGCGCGTCCATGGGATCGCGAACCAGCTGGCCTGTGGGTGTACGGCAAGCACATCCCGTGGGCTTAGCGTCGGGTCCAGCCCGCCCGGAGCGCCCCAGACCATAAAGTCATGCTCGTTGGCTTCGCCGCGGGCGTAGTAGATCGATCTTTCGACGCTGGTGGTGTTCAATCCGATACCCAGGTCGGCCCAGTGATCCTTGATGATCTCTAGGGTGTCGCCATGCTGCGGGGTCTCGACGCCGGGGTAGTTGACGTTGAACACGATTGGCTCGCCGCTTGGGAAGACGCGCATACCGTCGTCACCGCGCGAATAGCCCGCCGCATCCAGCATCTCATTGGCACGGTCCGGGTCGTATTCGGTGTGCTGCCGGCCCAACTGCTCGTTATACAGCACATGCTGCGGCAGCGGCCCGATCTGCCAGGGCTCGCCGACGCCCTGATAGACGATGTCGATGATCTCGTCCCGGTCTATGCCGATAGACAGGGCGATCCGCACATCCTTGTTGGTCACGAAGGACCGCATCTCGGGGTCCTGGTGCGTGTGGTTGAAGTGGATCGCCATGTCGTTGCTGTCAGCGGCGGTGCGCTGGAACAGCTTGTAGCCGCCCTTCTCCATATTCTCGAAGAGCACTGGCTGGTTGGATAGAGACGCGATACGGCGCGCCTGCATGTCCACATTGCCCGCGATGGCTTCTAGCAGGATTGCTTGCGAATCCTGTGCGACGCCCCACTGGAGTTGGTCCACATAGGGCAACTGGTTGCCTTCGGTGTCGACCTGCCAGAAGTACGGGTTGCGCTCCATCATCACGATTGTCGAGCCAGCCGAATAGCCGTCGCCCGTGACGACCCAGGGGTCCAGCGTGGGCCGCTCTGCGTTTGACCAGCGGTTCGGGGCTTCGACCTCGCCGCAGTTCAGTCGGAACAGCGAGGGCCAATCTTCGACCGCTGCGGACGCGTCCACCATCGCCTGTACATCGGCGTTATACGCGGGATGGAACTGCATGCAGTAATGCTTGGCCCAAAGCACGGGCTCCTGCGCCAGCGGCGTAGCCAGCTCTGTCAGGAAGGTGCCGTAGGGTGCCGCGAACTTTAGCTTGAACGTGCGGTCGTCGATCTTCTCAGCCTGCATCGTCTCGCCAGCCACCACAAAACGCGCGGGCGCTGTGGGGTAGAACTCAGGATTGTTCAGAAGATCGTCGACGAAGAACATCACATCATCGGCAGTGAACGGCGCACCATCAGACCACTTCATGCCCTCGCGCAGCGTGAAGGTGAACTCAGAGCTGTCCTCGTTGGTGGTCCAGCTCTCGGCGACGTTGGGCACCACCGCAGAGAAGTCCGCTTTCCAGCGGGTCAAACCCTGGGGCCCCACAAAGCGCAGGAACGAGTTGTGATCGTTCGAGCCGGACAGGAAGCGGCGGATCGTGCCACCGTACCTTCCGATCTGGTCCAGAGTCTCAACAACTTCAGGGCTGTTTGGCAGCCGTTCTTCCAAAGGCGGCAGGCTTCCCGCAGCCACCATTTCGGCAAGGTCAGGGGCCTCGCCCGCGAAGGCACCCATAGGCGCCAGCATAAGACCGATCGCCAAAGGCGCGACCGAAGCCTTTCTCCACATGAACATATTTCTTCCTCCCTTATCGCGGTATTTGTCCGCGTCATGGTGCCTTTTAGAAGTCATGCTATTGATAGCTTGTCAAACAAATTTTTTAATGTTGTAAGTCAGGTTGTAACCGATGGACATCTGGGAAAGCCCATGAACAAACACGGCGTTGCTGCGCTGATCTCCAAGCAAACAGAGGGCGAGGACCGCCTCGAAAGCCAGGTCTACCGCGCGCTTCTAGACAAAATCCGCTTTGGAACTTACGCCTTAGGCGAGAAGCTTCCAAGCGAGCATGAACTGAGCGAAGAGCATGACGTCTCGCGCCCAGTTGTGCGTGCTGCGCTTGCGAAACTTAGGGATTCGGGGCTGATCGTGTCGCGACGCGGGGCCGGTTCCTTTGTGAACTCTGGCGTGCCGACTCAGACCACCGGCTTCCAACCGCTTGAAAGCGTCAATGACATTTCAAGCTATTTTATGTTCCGACGTACCATCGAAGGAGAGGTGGCTCAGCTGGCCGCTGCTCGGGGGTCTGCCGCCGCCGCAGACCAACTTCGCGAGATGGCCGACGAGGTGCTTAGCGTGCTCTCCAGCGGGCGCGATTCGGTCGGGGCGGATATCAAGTTTCACACAACTTTGGCTGAGTTGTCAGACAACAGATTTCTGGTGGAGACCATCGACCTGTTGCGGCCTCACTGGGTCTTTATCGGTAACTTCGTACGCAGTCTTGGTGCCGCACGCCCACGCACTGGACGGCGCATGACAGATGAGCATTTCGCCATCATTGAGGCTGTGGCCAAGCGAGACCCGGCCGCTGCGCGCAAAGCGATGCTAGAGCATATCGACGGGTCAGAACGGCGCGTCTTTAAGGGGGACAGATGAGCTACTCTATCGAATGCGTTGCGCCAACGCGCAGCATCTTGGGCGAGGGCGCTGTCTGGGATGCCGAGGACGCCCGCCTGTGGTGGGTG
>CAZPXE010000133.1:0-8105 GCA_964590545.1 uncultured Rhodobacterales bacterium
CCCTCTGCGTTGACCGCATCTATAACGAAAACCTGCCCGAAGAAGACCGTGAGCCCGCCTGCGTGCGCACCTGCCCTGCGGGCGCGCGGCATTTCGGAGACTTTGCTGACCCGGACAGCCATGTTTCGCGCCTGACGGAAGAGCGGGGCGGGATCAACCTGATGCCCGAGCAAGGCACAAAACCAGTTAACAAATACCTGCCGCCCCGGCCCAAGGACGAAGCACCTGAGTTCGATGTGCTTGCGCCATTCTTGGAGCCGGTTGCTGAGGACCCAAAAGGGTTCCTTGGCTGGCTCGACAAGGCTTTGGAGAAGATTTGATATGCATCCGGCCCCTTCTGTTATCGTTTTCACCGTCTTTTCCGGCCTTGGCTTCGGGCTGCTGACCTTTCTGGGCCTTGGCATGCCCGCAGTGACTGGCTGGGTGGCGTTTGCCTTTTTTACCATCGCCTATCTGTGTGCGGTTGGCGGGCTGATCTCTTCAACCTTCCACCTTGGGCGACCGGAGCGTGCTTGGCGCGCGTTCACGCAGTGGCGCTCTAGCTGGCTCAGCCGCGAGGGGTGGTGCGCTGTGATCGCGCTGCTGGTGATGGCACTTTACGGGGCCGGGCTGGTGTTTTTAGGAGAGCGGTGGACAGTGCTTGGCATCATAGGGGCCGCGTTTTCCCTTGCGACAGTGTTCACGACCTCGATGATCTACGCGCAGCTCAAGACCGTGCCACGTTGGAATATGCCGTTTACGCCCGCGAAATTCATATCGTTGTCGCTGGCGGGGGGCGCGCTGTTGGCGGGGCAGATCAATTTGGCGATGATCCTGATTGCGATTGCCGGCGTTGTGGTTGCGGCCCATTGGATGGTGGGCGACACGCGCCTGCCCGGCAGTGGGTCCGATATGGCAAGCGCCACGGGCCTTGGCAAAATTGGCACCGTTCGCGCGTTTGAGCCGCCGCATACCGGCACGAATTATCTGCTGCGTGAGTTTGTGCATGTGGTGGGGCGCAAGCACAGTCAGAAGCTGCGGCTGATCTCGCTGATCCTGATGGTGGGCTTGCCGATCCTGTTTCTGGCCCTGCCATTTTCGCATTGGCTCGCGCTGCTGGCGGTGGTCAGCCATGTTGCTGGGGTTATCGTTTCGCGCTGGCTGTTCTTTGCTGAAGCGGAGCATGTGGTCGGCCTTTATTACGGCAAACGGTAAACTGCCGCGCGGCCTCAACCGGGTCCCTCAACCGCGTCCCTCACGCAGAATTTTGCGCGATTTGATGCCGATTGGGCAAAAATCCCCTTCTTGGAGCGGGCCGAGTGCCTATATACTGCCCACACATTAAGACGCCCCGCCCGAACGGGGCCGACCCATGAGAAGGCAGTAGATATGCAAATGTTCAAGACCCCTTTGGTGGTCGCGGTGAGTGGTATGCTCGCCCTGACGGCCTGTACCGACCCCGCCCTGCTGGGCGGTGATCCCAACGATCCCAATGCGAAAACCAAGCAGGGCGCACTTTTGGGGGCGGGCATTGGCGCCGCGCTTGGGGCTGTGACCGGGCGCGATGGAGATCGGGCCGAAGCCGCTGTAAAAGGCGGCCTGCTTGGCGCGGCGGCTGGCGGTATCATCGGCAATCGGCTGGACAAGCAGGAAGCCGATCTGCGCCAGTCCATCGGCAATGACAACGTGCAAATCCAGAACACTGGCGATCGGCTGATCGTGACGCTGCCGCAGGACATCCTGTTCTCGACCGACAGCTTCGCCGTGCGCCCTGACTTACAGCGCGATTTGCGTGCCGTCGCTGCGAACCTGCAAGCCTATCCGGACAGCACAATTCAGATCGTTGGCCACACGGATAGCGATGGCGATGCGGGCTATAACCTGACCTTGTCGGAAAACCGCGCCAATGCGGTCGCTGACCTTCTGCTCAACGAAGGCGTGCCGTTCGCCCGCATCCAGACCTTTGGCCGGGGTGAGGCGCAGCCTGTCTCTTCCAACCTGACGCCAGAAGGCAAGGCCCAAAACCGCCGGGTGGAAATCGTGATCCTGCCGAACGCGGCCTGATCTGAGACAATGACGTCTGTGGGGGCGCAGTTCCGCTGCGCCTCCCCTTGCTTTTCGCGCGCATCGGCACAATGTGCTGAGGAACGAATGACGCGAAAGGCTCTGTGCTATGACCACTCTCCTCGGTATTTCCGGCTCTCTCCGCAAGGACGCCACCAACCGCAAGCTGATCCGCGAGGCGGCGCGGCTGTTTGGTGCGGATGAGTTCATTGAGGCCGACATCAACCTGCCACTTTACAATGGTGATGACGAGGCGGCATCCGGTGTGCCTGAGGCGGTGCAGGCGCTGTCCGATCAGATAGCGGCTGCGGATGCGATTGTGATCTCGACGCCGGAATATAACAAAGGCCCCTCTGGCGCGCTGAAGAACGCGCTGGATTGGGTGAGCCGCACGCCGGATCGCCCGTGGACGGGTAAGCCAGTCGCCGTAATGAGCGCGGCAGCAGGCCGGGCAGGCGGCGAGCGCGCTCAGTTAATTCTGCGCAGCTACATGGTGCCATTCCGCGCGCGGGTGCTGGCGGGGCCAGAAGTGCATCTGGCGGGCAGCAGCCGTGAGTTTGACGCCGATGGGAAGCTGACGAGCGAGATTTACATCAAAACGCTGCAAGAGTTGATGGACGCTTTGAAGGCTGAGATCGGCTAGGGTCGCGACATAAGGCGTGGCAAGGGTCAGGACCCTAGGGTGCGCTACATGAACCCGTCTAGACCGGAAGGCTAACTTCGATCAGGTTGCCATCGGGATCGCGTATATACAGCGACAAAATCGGCCCGCGCGCGCCTGTCCGTTTCACCGGGCCTTCCTCGAGCGCAACGCCACTCGCCGCCAGATGTGCCTGCCATTCGTCCAGCGGTGTTTCGGTCAGAAAACACAAGTCTGCCGAGCCGGGCAGCGGGGTTTTGGCCTTGGGCTCAAACTCCTGCCCGGCTTGATGCAAGTTGATCTTTTGCGCGCCGAATTTCAGCGCCCAGCGGGTCGAGCCATCGGCGGGGGTGAATTGCTCTGCCTGCATGCCAAGCACATCTTCATAGAAGCCGACCGTCGCGGCGATGTCGGCGACGGTCAGCACCAGATGATCCAGTGCAGTAACAGTGGGGGCGTTTGGAGATTGAGGCATGGGCGTCCTGTGGCTATCACAATGGCATGAGTGATGACGCCAATCCGCAAACCCGTCAAACCGATCTTCTCGATCCCGCCCGTGCGCAAGCGTTACAGGCGACCTTGGGCGATACCCCGGACTTGCAGACAGGCGATGCGCTGCCGCCTTTCTTCCACCAGATTTACTTCTGGACTGCCCTGCCCCCAAATCGGCTGGGCCGCGACGGGCATCCTGCGCGGGGCGAAGGGGTGATCCCGGATCTGGGGCTATCGAGGCGGATGTGGGCCGGTGGGCGGCTTTCGTTCCACCAACCATTGGTTCTGGGACACTCAGCAGAGTTGGTGACAACGTTGCAAAGCAGCACACGCAAGAGCGGGCGCAGCGGACCTTTGGGCATCGTGTCGCTGCGGCTGGATTACAGGCAGGGCGGCGCGCTGTGTCTGAGCGAGGAGCGCGATCTGATCTATCGCGAGGAAGCCGACCCATCCGCGCCAAAGCCGACGCCGCCCCCAGCGCCCCGCGGGGCGCAGACACGGACCAAGCTGGCCTTCACCACAACGCAACTCTTTCGCTACTCAGCGCTGACCTTCAACGGGCACCGCATCCACTATGATGAGGATTATGCGCGCGGGGTTGAGGGCTATGACGGGCTGGTCGTGCATGGCCCGCTTCTGGCGCAGCACCTGATGTTGAAGGCGGAGGCCGAGTTGGGGCCGCTACGGCAGTTCCGTTTCCGCGCGACTTCACCGCTGATGCATTGGCAGGAGGCAACGGCCTGCCGGGCGGGGAACCGCCTGTGGATTGAAGGGCCGGAGGGGCAGATGTGTATGGAGGCGGAGGCCGAAACCTAAAACTGTGGCGGCTGCATCACGACCAGCAGGTAAGCCATGCCGATAGCGAAAACCGCAAAGAGGAGGATGGTTTGGAACTTTTTACTCATGGCCTGACCCGACTACCTTTACAAAGACGCGCCCACTTCGAACCCGTCGGGAATCGCGTCATAGCCATCCAATACCAGATCGGCCATCACTTCGGCTAGTTTCGGGGCCATGCCGAAGCCGATTTTGAATCCGCCATTCGCGATGTAATGCCCCGGCCTGCCCGGCCACGGCCCCAGCATCGGCGCGCGAGAGCGGGCACGGGGGCGCAGCCCGGCCCAGCGGGCAATGACGGGCACGCCGCGCAGGGCGGGAACGGCGGCGCAGGCTTTGGCAATGACCACATCCAGTTGCGCGTCCGTGCTGTGCGGGTCGGTGTACTCGCGCTCTGTGGTCGATCCGATGGCGGTGGTTCCGTCGAGATGCGGGATGATGTGTATGCCGTCGATGAAAAGCTGCGGCAGGCCCGCGCGGTCCAGATCCAGCAGCGCGGCTTGGCCTTTGATACCTTGACCGACGAGGCGCGTATGACCCTTGTTGAGGTCCTCTAGGCCCGCCGCACCTGTGGCCCAGATGGTGGGCGCAGTGCTGTCTGAAGCTTGCGCCGTGACCGCGACGCCGCGCGATTGCAAAGCGGCCGCGAGGGCGGCGCAGGCTTGGCGCGGGTGCATATGGGCCGATAGCGTGTCTTGGATGAACCAGCCGGAGGGGCTGTCGATGCCCCACCCTGCATCGTCCCGTTTTACCAGCCACTCTGCCTCACCGCGCCACAAATCTGCGGCGCTGTCGGCGCGAGATTGCGCCAATGCCAGCGCAGCTTCATCCGCAACGGGTTGGACGCGCCCAGTGGCAGCGTAGCCGGGGGACATGCCGCTCACCGCTTCCACCTCTGACCAAAAGCCGCGCGCAAGGAGCAGGCTTTCCAGTTGGAATTGCTTCTTGGGGTTCCAGTTTTCCGGCACATGGGGGGCGAGCGCGCCGACGATCCCGCCAGAGGCTCCGGCCCCGACGCCGTGCGGGTCCACCAGTTCCACCTTTGCGCCGCGTTTGGTGCAGGCCCAGGCGATGCACAGGCCAAAGATGCCTGCGCCGCGGATGGTGACGTCGAAACTCATTGGCGGCTAGGGTGTTGTTGGCTTCAAGGTCGCGCCGCGTAGCTCTTGCGAAAACGGCAGCGGCAGCGGGTCCAGCCCCAGCCGCGCGCGGTAGATCGGCAGGCTTTCGGAGACACGCATGACGTAGTTGCGGGTTTCGCGGAACGGGATGCCTTCGATCCAGTCGATCATGGCGTCGGCGTTGCCTTTACGCGGGTCGCCATACTCAGTCATCCAGCGCGTCGGGCGCGAGGGGCCCGCGTTGTATCCTGCGGCCATCATCACGATATTGCCGTCGAATTGCGCCGCCAATTCCGCGAGATATTGCGAGCCGAGCTTGGCGTTATAGACCGGGTCCGCCGTGAGCCGCGCGGTGCTATGCTGGGCGCGCAGGCCGAGCCCCCCCGCCACTTCGCGCGCGGTGGCGGGCATCAGTTGCATCAGGCCCAGCGCACCCGCGCCGGATTTCACCACCGGATCAAACTCACTTTCCCGGCGGGCGATGGCGAGGGACAACTCGCGCGGCACGGGCAAGTCTTGGTCCGCCAGCGGGTGCAGGGCGTAGTAGGGTTTGGGGATCGTGACGCCGCGCAGGGCAACGGTTTTGCCGATCATAACGGCCAGATGCGGCTCGCCCAGATCAATGGCCGCTTGGCCGAGCAGGGCCGCATCATCCGCGTCGAGTTGGTCGGCGAGTTGCCGCCAGAACCGTTCGGCTTGCGAGCGTCTGCCATTTGCCGCCAGCATCCGCCCGGCCTGAAACAGCGAGTCGCGCGCCACGGGGCTGTCGCGCCAATCCGCCGTCGGAACATCGGCAAGGCCCACATCGAAGGGCAGGCCCGCCGCTTCTGCCGCCAGAAGGCCATAGAAGGAAGTTTGATAGGCCGCGCCTTTGGCAAATTCCATATCCGCCTCGGCCGCATTGTCCATCGCCCGGTGCGCGCGGCCCTTCCAATAGCCTGCCCGCCCCTGAGAGATCGGCGATTGCACCACGCGGTCGTGGTTTTCGAAATGCGCCAGCGCGGTTTCGGGATCGTTCAGCCGCGTCAGCGCGATATAGCCAGAAAGCCATTCGAGGTCCGCATAGGCCGACCCGCCGGTCAGATGGTGGCGGGCGGCGAGTTGGTAGGCTTTGGTGGCCGCGCCATCGCGCAACTCATCCCGCGCCAGCACGCGGCGGCGGTTGGACCAGGCTTGTGGGTTGCCGAGTTTGCCTGCGCTGACGGAGCGCTCTAGCAAGAGCGCCTTGGCGTCGTCCCAATTGCCCGCACGCACCCGCCATTCGAAGCGGGCGTGGGCGAGGCCGGGGGTGTCTTTCAGCTTGTCCGGTACTTTATCCAAAAGCGCGTTGGCGTTGCTGGCACGTCGGCGCAGGGCGATGCGGGCTTGCGCAAGGGCGCGTTGATCGTCGCTGACCAGCGTGAACATGCGGCGCGCATTGTTGGGAGCGTTTTGCCAGAGCATCGCGTCGAGCCGCGCGTCGTGGTGCTCTTTCAGCATAGCCTCATGCACTTCCAGAAGCGCGGCTTGTTCCGCCGTTTCCATATCGCGATTGAGCCATGAGGTCACGATCAGGCTTTGCGCCTCTTCCCGGCGGTCAGTGGCGCTGAGGGCGTCTGCATAGGCCAGAATACCGTCGATGGTTTCGGGCGGGTGCGCATCGAACACCTCCAGAACCGTGGCGCGGGGTTGCTTTAGCACTTCAGGCTCCGCGCGGCGGCGGATCAGGTCGAGGCCGGGCCAATCGGAGCGGCGGCGCAGGAAGGCTTGCCCCTCGCGAAAGCTACCCTGTCCAGCGCGCAGACGAAGCCAGCCAATCAGGTCCTGCGCAACCGCGTTTTCGCGGGCTACAAAGCCTTGCGCAGCGCTCCATTCTCCTTGTTGCGCCGCGGCCAGTGCACGTCCGATCGCAGAGGGCCGGGCTTGGGGGCGGATTGCATCAAGCGATTTCTCTACCGGAGCGGGACGCGCTTGCGGGCGCAGCACATCCGTCACTTGCGCCACAGCCACACCGGCCCAAAAAGGCAAGCAGAGCAGGGGCAAAACAGGGATGAAGCGGAACACGGCTTGCATTTTGTCCATAGAGGGGTCTAGAGCGATGCAGCATACTGCACGGGGGCGGGCCTTCAACTCACCATATAGCGAGCGCGCTCCGTATCACCAACCTCTGCGCCGATATGCGCAGGCAAAACGCAAAGGAGCGTGTTCATGTTTAAAGGCTCAATGCCAGCACTCGTCACGCCGTTCCAGAACGGCAAGCCGGATCTGGACACGCTCAAGAAGCTGGTGGAGTGGCATATTGCAGAAGGCTCGCACGGGCTGGTGCCGGTTGGCACGACTGGCGAAAGCCCGACCCTGACCCATGATGAGCATGAGACGGTGATCAAGACCGTCGTGGAAGCGGCAGCGGGCCGGGTGCCGGTGATCGCAGGGGCCGGGTCGAACAACACGGTTGAGGCCGTTCGCTTTGTGAAATTTGCTTCTGACGTGGGCGCGGATGCGGCGCTGGTCGTGACGCCCTATTACAACAAGCCGACCCAACGCGGGATGATTGCCCATTATGAGGCGCTGCATGAGGCGGCGGATATTCCGATCATCATTTATAATATTCCGGGCCGTTCGGTCGTCGATATGAGCCCCGCGACAATGGGCGAGCTGGCGAAGCTGGAGCGGATTGTCGGCGTCAAGGATGCCACGGGCGATCTGGCGCGGGTGTGCGATACGCGGATTACATGCGGTGCAGATTTCATTCAGCTTTCGGGCGAGGATGCCACGGCGCACGGGTTTAATGCGCAAGGCGGCGTCGGCTGTATCTCGGTGACAGCAAATGTCGCGCCGAAGCTGCTGAGCGAAATGCAAGAAGCCTGCTTGGCCGGGGATTATGCCACGGCTTTGGGTCTGCAAGACCGGCTGATGCCTTTGCACAAGGCGATCTTTACCGAGCCGGGGCTGTGCGGGGCGAAATACGCCATGTCGCGGCTGGGGCTGTGCTC
>CAZPXE010000134.1:0-8071 GCA_964590545.1 uncultured Rhodobacterales bacterium
TTTGGACCCGATCTCTGCCATCGCCTTAGCTGAGCCCCTCGCAAAACGTCGCAATGCGCTTGCAGGCTTCGCTCAACGCCTCGTCCGAGGTCGCGTAGCTGACGCGGAAGTTGGGCGACAAGCCGAATGCCGCGCCGAACACCACAGCAACCCCGGTTTCTTCGAGCAGCGCGGTGGCAAACGCCTCGTCATCGTCAATCTTCACCCCGGCGGCGCTGGTCTTGCCGATCAGCTCGGCGATGGAGGGATAGACATAGAACGCCCCCTCTGGCGTGGGGCAAGAGATGCCGTCGATCGCGTTCAGCGCGTCCACCACCAGATTGCGACGGCGCACGAAAATCTCGTTATGCGGGGCTAGGAAGTCTTGTGTGCCGTTCAAAGCCTCAACCGCCGCCCATTGGCTGATAGAGCAGGGGTTGGATGTCGATTGCGACTGAATTTTGCGCATGGCGGCGATCAGATGCTCTGGGCCCGCGGCGTAGCCGATGCGCCAGCCGGTCATGGCATAGGCTTTTGAGACACCGTTGACGGTCAGCGTTCGCTCATAAAGTCGCGGCTCAACCTGCGCCGGGGTGCAGAATTCGAAATCATCATAGGCCAGATGCTCATACATATCGTCGGTCATCACCCAGACATGGGGGTGGCGCATCAGCACATCGGTGATCTCTTTCAACTCTTCGCGGCTATAACCCGCGCCGGTCGGGTTAGAGGGCGAGTTGAAGATGATCCACTTGGTCTTGTCGGTAATCGCGGCCTCTAACTGATCCGCAGTCAGCTTATAGCCCGTCTGCACCGAGGCCTGCGCGATGACCGGCGTGCCGCCTGCTAGCAGCACCATATCGGGATAGCTGACCCAATAGGGTGCCGGGATCACCACCTCATCCCCTTCGTTCAGCGTGGCCATCAGCGCGTTATAGAGGATTTGCTTGCCCCCCGACGACACGCTGACCTGCGACGGGGTGTAATCCAGCCCGTTGTCGCGCTTGAACTTGGCGCAAATCGCTTCCTTTAGCTCCGGAATACCATCCACGGAGGTGTACTTTGTCTTCCCCTCTGCAATCGCAGCCATGGCGGCGTCTTTGATATTCTGCGGCGTGTCGAAATCCGGCTCTCCTGCGCCCAGCCCAATAATATCGCGCCCGGCGCGCTTCAATTCAGCCACCTTGCCCGTCACGGCCACAGTCGGGGACGGTTTGACGCGGGCGAGGGTCGCAGACAGGAATTCCATTTCAAGTTGCCTATGTTAGATACAGCCATAGCGTCTTTAGGGGCCAATACGCGGCCCGGCAATGATTTTCGCGGCAGGAGAGAGACAAATGGGCGAAGCCGAAGACACATGGTACGATTCTGACGTGGCCACCTTCGGGGATCGCCTTGCGGCGGCGCGCGAGCAGGCCAAGCTGAGCCAAGCGGGCCTTGCCAAGCGATTGGGCGTTAAGGCCAGCACCGTGCGCAAATGGGAAGATGATCTGGCCGAGCCGCGCGCGAACCGTCTGTCGATGCTGGCTGGCGTGCTGGGCGTGTCGTTGGGCTGGTTGATTACGGGCGACGGCGAGGGAGTGGATGGCCCGGATATCGACACGGTTGATGCGGATATGGCCACTATGCTGGCTGAGTTGCGCGAAGTGCGCGCCTCGTTTAAAGCCAAGGCGGACCAGATCGGGCGTATTGAAAAGCGCCTGCGTAAGCTGATTCAGGAGAATACGGGTGAGTGAGCCTGAGCAGATCAAAATCGCGCCGCCCCCTGTTGATCCGAATGAAACGCGCGAAAATCGGCTGAAACGGCTGCACATGCGGTCAATGCGGCGCGGAATCAAAGAGATGGATTTGATCCTGTCGGCCTTTGCTGAAAACAATCTGGCGGATATGGCGGGTGAAGAGTTGGATTTGTACGACGCGCTTTTGCTCGAAAACGATCAGGATCTGTATACTTGGGTCACGGGCGCGGTGCCGGCTCCGCCTCGTTTTGCGTCCATGATCGCGCGGGTTTCGAGTGCGTTGCAGACAGACTGACTTGATTTAACGTTATATTTTTCTTTTCGACGGCATTGTCCGGTTCAGAGCAGACTGAGTCGGAGATTTGCATATGGATATGCGTCACCCCGTGACCCCAGAGGCCCCCAATTCAAACCCGGGGTTCATGATGGGGTATTTGGAAGCCTTGTCGCTAGTGGAACGGCTACACCGCCTTCTTCTGGATGTGATCAAGGATGAGTTTGAACGCGTCGGCGTGCTTGAGATTAATTCGGTCCAGGCGCTGTTGCTGTTTAATATCGGCGACAACGAAGTGACCGCCGGTGAATTGAAAAGCCGCGGTTATTATCAGGGCAGCAATGTCAGCTATAACCTCAAAAAACTGGTGGATAGCGGATATATGCACCACCAAAGGTGCGAGATTGACCGCCGCTCTGTGCGCGTTCGCCTGACGGAAGAGGGTCGGAAAATCCGCGATATCGTGGCCGAACTGTTCGAGCGTCATGCCATCGGGCTGGAAGAGAAAGACATCATTGATTCCAGCGGCATCGACGATATCAGCAACATGCTGCGCCGGATGGAGCGATACTGGACCGACCAAATCCGCTACATTTACTGAGATTTGCGGGTCGTCTGAAACGGGTCTGATCGCGCCAGACTTGCAGCATGAGTATTGTTTTGCTCGGATCGTGTGCCTGACGGGCGCAGCAAAGAGATGACCTCGCCCTGCAACTCCCGCTCCAGTTTGCGGGCCATCGCTTCGGCATAGGCGTCATAGCCAAGGGCGGTTTGCACGAATGCGTCCGGTCCGGCGATGACATTTGTTGCAAAATAGGCGGACAACTCGCTGATTTCGACATGTCGCTGGTCACCAAGTTTTGGGGCATCGGCACCGATCACCAGCGCATTTACAGTGATACCTTGGGCCACAAGGTCTTCACGCACTTCGGCCGGGCGTGGTCCGGCATTGGCTTTGCCGTCTCCTGAAATATCCAATGTTTTGCGCCAACATCCGGCGCGTTCGGCCAGTTGTTCTGCGGCGAAACGCATGGCAGGCCCGAGCGATGTTCCCGGCGTTGCATCGCGTCGGCGTACCTGACGCAAAGTCTCTTGCAAGACAGAAATATCCGCGCGGCTTTGGATTGCGGTCCAGTCTGCGAGAACAGCTTGATCGGACGGGCCACTCCATTCAAAGACAAGGATATGGACCGGGGCGTGTGGTGATTGCAGTAAAGCGCGGCGGACAGTTTCGGTGCCGAGTGCTTGCGCTAAGCCGTTCAATTGCAATCGATATTCGCGTGCATCGACGGAGCCTGAAACATCGAGACCTAAGGCGAGTGCCTGACGGCAAGGGCTGTCCTGCGCCATCGCAGCCCCGCCCAGCCAAGTCACTATTCCGAAAACCGCAAGCGCCCGTTTCATCCCGGCCCCGGTATGCGGTTTGGGGCGAAAGATCCGATCGTGGCGGGCCTTAATTCTCGCTCTAGCTTGCGGCGCAGCGCCCGTTCGTAATCCTCGAAACCTTGTGCGACTTCCAGAAATGCGCCGGGGCCTAGCAGAACTTCGTCGCGGTAAAACGCGATCAGATCTTGCCCGGTCTGAAACTCCGCTGCATCAACGACCAACCCGTTCACCGTCACGCCATCGAAGGGAAATTCGGCATAGGCGGCGCGGGGCGGAAAGCCCTCGTTGTTCTCGCCATCCCCGGCCATGTCGATGGTTTTGAAAAGGCAATTCGGCGCGCGTTCCAGCAGCCCCGCACCATAGCCAAGCGCATAGCCCATCGCGGTGGGGAATTCGTTATGGCTGCGTTTTGATCTGCCGATGGTTTCCGCTGCGTTCAGTAAAACAGCGCGGCTGTCGATCATCGTCCAGTCGAGCAGCAGTTCCTGATTGTAGCGCCCTGACCATTCGAAGGCGGCCAGCGCCACGGGCATGTCAGAGGTGAAAAAGGCAGTTTGCACCTCTGGCGCGATCAGGGCGGCCGCCATTCCGCTGCGTTGCAGCACGTCTTCTTCGGCATCAACAGAGGACGAGACGTCGAGCGCCATGACCAGCGCCAAGCGGCACTCCGCCGCCATCGTGCCGCCGGGCAACATCCCGACAAGCGCGAGTGCGGCGGCGCTGGGCTTTACCAATGGCCCGTATTCTCCATGCTCGCCCAAGGCTCGGCAGGGGCAAGGTTTTCGCCCTCTTGCAACAACTCAATGGAAACATTGTCAGGGCTGCGTACAAAGGCCATGTGGCCGTCGCGGGGCGGACGGTTGATGACAACACCATTATCCGCAAGATGTTGGCAAACCTCGTAAATATTGCCCACGCGGTAGGCGAGGTGGCCAAAGTGGCGGCTGTCCGACGGCAGCCCTTCATCCCCGTCCCAGTTATAGGTCAACTCCACCGGGCATTCCGGCTGATCGGGCGGCGCAAGGAAAACGAGGGTGAACCGGCCTTGCTCGCTCTCGTGTCGCCGTGTTTCGACCAGCCCGAGCAGCTTGTAGAACGCAATCGAGGCGTCGAGGTCGCTCACCCGTACCATCGTGTGCAAATATTTGAGCGTCACAGTCATCTCCCTTGTTCGTTGTCCGTGCCGGAAAGCCTAGCATGACGCCGTCGGATTGCCAGCCGGGGCCTTTACGGTCTCAGAATTTTGAACGAAAGCCGAGAGAGAGCGAGAGTTCACTAGTGTCGTAGCGGTTCACGTTTGACTCGCGCTTGCGCGCGCGCAGCGTCATTTCGGGTGCGAAACCGAAATAGTCGTAGTCTTCGAAAAACAAGTTCAGGCTGGCGCTGACAGTCACATCATCGCGGCCTTCGGGTACGACAAACCCGTCCAGAAACGCGAAGTAGGGATAGGCTGTGTCTGTCAAACTGAACGACGCCGTGGCGCGCGCTGGCCCCCATTTTTCAGCGAAACGATAGCTGCTGCGCATCGTCCAAGCTGTGTTTTCCAAGGCGCGACTGTCAGATTGTGTTTCTGCGACGCTTAGCACAACCGACAAAAACGCGCCGGATTGCAGCTGCTGTGAATATGCGCCCAGCAGACCAAAGGAATTGGTGTCATTTGCGGAATTGGCTGCGACGTCGCGATGTTGGGCGGAGGCGGCCAGCGTGAAGCGCGTTTTGCCTTTCAGGGCCCACGTGCGCCGCGCGCTGACATTGGCAAGGTTTGATTCCCGCTCGCCCGCATACCAAAGTGTTGCAATCCCTGCATTTAGCGAAGCTGTATCGCCGCGTGTATCGCCGATCTGAAAGCTATGGCGCACGCGGAGATCGGCATAAGTGCTTCCAAAGTCGCTGTTTTTCGGATCGTCCGGGATCAGGGACAGCGGTACCCCGTCTGCAATCAATTCTGCACGGGCTGCGTCTGCTTTGTCATGGGCTTCAGAGGAAAGCGCGACCCGCGTGACTCGCACACGGGTTGCCAACTCGGTCATGCTTCGGTTCGTTCTGGCAAGGCGATAGCCGATATCAAATTCGCCTTCTGCAGTCAGGCCAGACAAAGCCTGCGCAGAAACGCTCAGAAGGATCGGATTTACGCGTGATACACCGTCAACGGTCTGAGTTTCATTTTCCGATCCGTTGTTCACGTTGGAGGAGGGACGCAGGCTGGTGGACACGTTGAACCGCCACGGATTTAGGTTACGTGCGCGCTGATAGTCCCGCGCCAACTTTTGTTCCGCTTCCGGGCTATTCGTGTGCAGACTGGCACGGCGCAGCCAGATTTGGGTCAGCGTGTAACGGTCTTTCCTTGCGGCGAGGGTTGCTGCGACTTTTGCGGCGTCCAGCTTTTGGCGCGGGATATTCGAGTATCGGTAAGCCCGCGTGGCCGCCCGGCGCCCATTGATCGGATTGCCAAGTTGGCCTTGCGCGGCTGCAACGATCAGCAGGGCATCGGCATCCCGTTTGTTTGCTTGCAATAGTCCACGGGCAATCTCGAGCGCCAGTTGCGGCTGACCTGTACGCAGGGCCTGACGGGCGACAGTGCGGGCTTGTTCCAGAGTAAGCGATGGTTGCGCTGGCGCGGCGCCCACTGTTGCCAGCGTCACGAGAACCGCTGTAATCGCGGCAAAACATGCCCCCCGCCGCATGGAGTTACGGGGTGCTTTGATCACATTCCAATGAGCTGTCCTCTAGCGGACCGCCGCATCGACCTAATACGAAAATTCCGTATTCGTCTTCGCCTGTGATCGTAATCGAGTTGCCCGAAGAGTCGACGAGGTTGTCACCGAAATGTTCATCCACGAAGACAGCCCCAGCAAGGCTTTCGCCATCTGTTCCGCCAACGACACCGCCGTATTCGCCAAGCTCTTGTTGAACGCCGTCTTGTTCCACCGAGCCTGCGAAGGTGCCATCGTCTGACAAACCTGTCTTTGCCAGTGTTAGGTTCTCCAGATCAACCTCACCATAAGCGACGGAATTCACAACACGTTGCGAGATTTTGCCGGAGACGGAGTTTTCCGCGTAAGACACTGTAATGAAAACACGGCCGGTGATCGGCGCGGCTTGCGTTGGAATAACGGAGGGGTCCGTACCAGCAGCAACGGCTTCAAGGTCCGTGTTGGGGCCGTTCAAATTGGTCAAACCGGCGTATTCGCCGACGTAAGTTTCCAAGCCTGACTGGTTCGGTGCGTTTTCATCAAGCGCAATCGGATCAAAGTTTCCGGTACGGGTATAGGACGTACCGCCAGTGTACCGTCTGAATTGACCGCCGGTGACCGCGACGGCGGCTGTAACGGTGCCCAGTTCGCGCACATATACGGTTGTATGTTCGGACAGCGGGCGCGCCTGTGCAGTATACGCTTGATAGACCACATCGCCGCTATTTCTGTCGGTCAGGTCCAACGCAGCGCGCCTGCGATATGTGGTGGTCACAGCGTCGCCGTCTTTCAGGTTTGCTGTAAGGGTCAGGCTATTATTGATCGGGTCATATGTGAAAGCCGTGACATCCCCGGCAACCTGGTCTGGGATCGGAGAGGTTGTTGCGGTGCTCTCATCGGCTTGGGTTACATCCGTTTCGGCATTGCCAAATGGCGCGCCGTCACCACAGGCTGCCAGCGCCGCGCACAAGGCGAGGGGGGTCAAAATCCGGATCATTGCTCTCTGCCTCTAACCATTTTCGGTTAATTTTCTTCAAATTGCGGAGGTCGATGCGCAAAGTCAATTTGTTTGGAAGGGGTTGCAAGGGTTCCTTCATCTATGACGCTTGCCTGCAACAGGCCGGATATAGCGGTTCCAGCTTCGTAAGAGGCAAGATATAGTGGGGGCTCAGCAGATTCTTTGGTGTGAAGGACCCAAGCTATGCCACTTAGCCCCGAGCAAATCGCCGAAATCGACGAACAGCGCGCCATGACGGAGCCAACGCGCCGTGCCGTTGCGCCGGGGATGGAGGCGCATATGTACACGGCCTATCCGGTGCTCGACCACGGGTTTGTGCGTGTCATCGACTATATGGGCGACGATGCGGCGATCTGTCAGGCGGCGCGTGTGAGCTATGGCAAGGGCACCAAATCGGTCCAGAATGACGAAGGGCTGATCCGTTATTTGATGCGGCATTGGCACTCGACCCCGTTTGAGATGTGCGAGCTGAAACTGCATGTGAAGCTGCCGGTTTTCGTGGCGCGGCAGTGGATCCGGCACCGGACGGCCAATGTGAACGAGTATTCAGCGCGCTATTCTATTCTGGATCGTGAATTTTACATTCCCGCGCCGGAGCACTTGGCGGCGCAGTCGGTTGTCAACAATCAGGGCCGGGGCGAGGCGCTGAGCGGGGACGAGGCAGCGCGCGTGCTTGAGTATCTCAAGGCGGATGCAACACGGTGTTATGACCATTACGAAGACATGATCTCTCAAGACGATCAGGCAGGGCTCGCGCGGGAATTGGCGCGGATGAACCTGCCCGCGAATATCTATACGCAATGGTACTGGAAGGTGGATTTGCACAATCTGCTCCACTTCCTGCGCCTGCGCGCCGATGCCCATGCGCAATACGAAATCCGCGTTTATGCTGAACAGATGTGTAAACTCGTGGCGGATTGGGTGCCCTTCGCCTATTCCGCGTTCGAGGATTACCGTTTGGGCGGCGCGAACCTGTCGGGCC
>CAZPXE010000135.1:0-8041 GCA_964590545.1 uncultured Rhodobacterales bacterium
TCGCCCCGGGGGCGTGCCCTCGGCCTGCCTTCGGGCCGCACTGTTCAAGCGCGCGCCCGGAGTTGGCGAGGTCCCGGGTCAAGCCCGGGACGGGTGCGTGCTTACGTCTCGCGGAAGGCCCGGTTGAAGTAATCCATCAGCGGCTTGGTCAGATAGACCAGTGGCGAGCGGTCATCGGTGCGGATATACGCCTCCACCGGCATGCCGGGGATCAGCGCCACATCATCGGCGAGCCGTTCGATCTGGCCGGGGGCCAGTACGATTTCCGCGCGGTAGAAGGTCATGCGCGTCGCCTCATCCTCGAACGCATCGGCAGAGACGAGCGCCACTTGCCCCTCAAGCTCCGGCGTGGTGCGTTGATCGAGCGCGGAGAAGCGCAGGTTCACATTTTGGCCAACCAAAATCTGGTCGATATGGATCGGCTCAACCCGTGCCGCGATCACCAGCGGGCGATCTTGCGGTACCAGATAAAGCACCGGCTGCGCGGCCTGAATGACCGAGCGGGGCGTCTGCACCTGCAACGAATAGATGATGCCCGAGACCGGCGCGCGGATCTGCAGATCGTCGATTTCGACCGCCAGCGTGTCGCGTTGCTCGCGCAGTTCCAACTCGCGATAGCGCAGATCGCGCAGTTGCGTGATCGCCTCTTCGCGCACCTGACTGCCGATTTGCAGCACCTCGATTTCCGTCTCGGTGATGCGGGTTTCTGCCTGCGCGCGGTTCGCGGCCAACTCGCCAATGCTGCCCTCAAGATTCGCGGCGTTGCGTTTCAGCGCCAGCAGCGCACCGGCCTGCGCCAGCCCCCGATCGAACAAGGTTTGCTGGCTCGCCTCTTCCTCTTGGATCAGCTCAAGCTGGCGTTTCAGCGACACCATCTGCGCGTCGATCCCCTCCATCTGGCTGTTGATTTGCGAGATGCGTTTGGAAAGCTGCTCGCGCTCCTGCGTAATCGACATGCGCCGCGCGAGGAAAAGGTTGCGCTGCCCGTCCATCAACTCGCCCAGTTCCGGATCGTTTCTCCCGGCTTCAATGACCTCTGGCATGAAATCAATGTCTTCCGAGCCATCCCGCTCCGCCTCAAGGCGGCCCCGGCGGGCGACGATTTCATAAAGCTGGCCTTCGGTGATTGTCAGCTGCGATCGCAGACGCGTGTCATCCAGTTGGATGAGCAGATCGCCCGCCGTAACGTTGTCACCCTCGTTGACCGCAATCTCGGCCACCACGCCCCCCGTGGGGTGTTGCACGACCTGACGGTTGCGCTCCACCTCGATCCGGCCTGAAGCGATGATCGCACCTGCGATTTGCGACATGGCGGCCCAACTTCCGAACCCGCCGACCAGCACCAAAAGCGCCGTGAACCCTAGCGCCAAAGGCCAGCGCGCGGGCCATTTCTTGGCCTCCGCCTCGCCCGGCTCAGGGGCTGCTCCACCGATTTGCATCATGTCACGCCTCCTTGATTGGCTGGGGTTCTGGCCAGTTGCTTGTGGTTCTTCACGGTAGCTTGCAGCACTTCGTCCTTCGGCCCGAAGGCCATGCGCATCCCGTTTTCGAGCACCAGCAACGACTCGCATTCCTGAATCGCATTGGGCCGGTGCGCCATGATCATCACCGAGCGCCCCTCTTTCTTCAGCTCGCGGATCGCGTGGTTCAGCGCAGCGTTGCCTTCATTGTCGAGGTTCGAGTTCGGCTCATCGAGCACCACCAGCACCGGATCAGCATACAGCGCGCGCGCCAGTCCGATGCGCTGGATTTGCCCACCCGACAGGCGGCTTTGCCCGTCGCGGATCAGCGTGTCGTACCCCTGCGGCAACTCCAAAATCATCTGATGCGCCGCCGCTTTCTTGGCCGCCGCAACAATCTTGGCATCGTCCGGCGCGTCCGACAGGCGCGAGATATTCTCGGCGATCGTGCCGTCAAAAAGCTGGACCCGCTGCGGCAAGTAGCCAATCAGCCCGCCCAGAACAGCCGGGTCATACTGATCCAACGCCGCCCCATCGAGGCGCATTGACCCGCCCGCAGGACGCCACAGCCCGGTAATTGCCCGCGCCAGCGTGGATTTCCCGCAGCCCGACGGGCCAATCACGCCCAGCGCCGTGCCGGGCTCCACGCGGAAACTCAGCGACTTCAACGAGGCCTGACGCTCGCCCGGTGGCAGGACGGTCAGCCCCTTCGCCTCCATCAGCGCACGCGGTTTTGGCAGCGCCGTGCGCGGTTGTTGCTCGGCCACTTCCGACAGCAGTTCGGCCAGATTGTCCCAGCCTTTGTGCGCACGTTGCACCAGCGGCCATTGGCCCACCGCCATCTCAATCGGAGCCAGAGCGCGGCCAAGCAGGATCGAGCCCGCGATCATCGCACCCGGCGTCAATTCGTTTTGCAGCACCAGCCACGCGCCCAGACCCAGCATCGCCGATTGCAGGAACAGGCGGATGGATTTGGTCATGGCGCTAAAGCCACCGCCCACATCTGCCGCCGTGATGCCTTCTTTCAACGCCTCGCCGCGCGCCTTGTTCCAACGCCGATAGGCCGCGCCGCCCATGCCCATGGATTGCAGCGCTTCAGCCTCGGTCCGCATCTGGCCCGACATCTGACCGGCCTGCATTTCGGCAATCGACGCCTTCATCTGCGGGTTTCGCGACAAAACCTGATTGGCCACGGTGATCAGAATCAGCGTCGCGCCGCCCAAAATCGCCAGCCAGCCCATCAGCGGGTGGAACAGGAAGATGCCGAACAGAAAGACCGGCGTCCAAGGAATATCAAAAATTGCCATCAGCACAGGCGAGGTCATCAACCGCCGCACCGATTCCAGATCCGCCAGACCCGTTTCGGTCCGCTGATCGGGCAGCAGCGCCGCCTTGCGCGTCACCGCCTCAAACACCCGCTTGTCCAGCGCCGATTGGAACCGCGCCCCTGCGCGACCCATGACACGGCCCCGCACAAACTCCATCAACCCCATGATACTATAGAGGAAAATCACCAGCATCGAGAGCGCCACCAGCGTCTCTTCCGAGCGCGAGCCCAGCACCCGGTCATAGACCTGCAGCATGTAGAGCGGGCCCGTCAGCATCAGCAGGTTGGCAAAAAAGCTGAAAATGCCGACGGCCCAATACAGACCGCGGCTGCGGCGGCGCGCCTCGCGCAGCTCATCATAGCCCTTTTGGTGTGGATTGCGTGCCATTTGCGCTTCCCTGACTTTCCAACTTGCCCGCATCTAAGCTTAGGGCGTGATCGTGACTGACAAAATCCCGCCTGTCACCTAGCAGACACAAAACGTGACATCGACCCGCTTTGCTCTGGGCTTCTACGCGAAATATATTAGGTATGACTAAACTCGTCTGGTCAGGAATTCCATCCTTGCAACTTTCCTTGCGTAAACCTGTTGCAGCCATGTTGCTGTTGATCACAACCCTGGGTTTGGGCGCGTGCGTCTCGACACCGGACCTTGATCCATCCAACGGAATCTATGACCCGTATGAGGGGCAAAATCGCAAAATACACAACTTTAACCGCGCCGTAGACAAGACATTGGTACGGCCTGCAGCAAAGAGTTACACCAAGGTTTTGCCTGACGGGGTCGAGGACAGCGTCAGCAACTTCGCGACAAATTTGGGTAACCCTGCGGATACCGTAAACAGTTTGTTTCAAGGCGACCTGCGCGGCGCAAGCATTTCGGCCTTTCGCTTTGTGCTGAACACGGTCTTCGGCTTTGGCGGTTTGGTTGACGCAGCCACCGAATTCGGCGTTGCGGAACATTCGACCGATTTCGGCGAAACACTTCATGTTTGGGGCGTCGGCGAAGGCACCTATGTAGAGCTGCCACTGCTTGGCCCCTCAACACAGCGTGATGCGGTTGGGAAAGTGGTGGATTTGTTCACCAACCCGCTGTCTTATGTTCTGAACGATCCGGAAAGCTATGTATCGCCAGCCGCCTCAGTGGCGTCTGGTCTGGGAACAAGAGGGCGGTTCACGGATACCATCGACGGGGTGCTTTATGACAGCGCCGACAGTTACGCACAGACCCGCCTGATCTATATGCAAAACAGACGGTTCGAATTGGGGCAGGAAGATGCCAGTTCCGAAATCGACCCGTTTGCGCTCGACACCGACGGGTTTTAAGTTCGGTCCAAACCGCGGCGCAGTCCCGGTACAGGAGGTAATCGAGATGAAACGACGCGAGTTCACATTTGCTCTGGGCGCGAGCGCGCTGCTGGCCCCCACCGGGGCGCTGGCCCTGAACGAAGCCGGGGCCGAGCGGCTGATCGGCAAGCTGGTCGGCGACATCAACAACGTGATCGCTTCGGGCAAATCCGAAAAGGCGATGTACCGCGACTTTGAGAAGATCTTCGCACGCTATTCCGACACATCTTATATCGCCGCCTATGCGATGGGTGTGGATGCAAGGCGGGCCAGCACCTCGCAAAAACGGGCGTTTTCGGGCGCGTTCCAAACCTATGTGGCCCGCAAATACGGCAGCCGGTTCCGCGAGTTCATTGGCGGGCGGCTCGAAGTAAAGGGCGTGAAAAAGGTCAAAAAGTGGTACGAGGTATCGACCATCGCCTATCTGAAAGGCGAGTCCCCCTTCGAAGTGACATTCCTTGTCTCCGACCGCTCTGGCAAAGATCTGTTCTTCAACATGTTCATCGAAGGCATCAACCTGCTGTTGACCGAGAGGACGGAAATCGGCGCGCTTCTGGACCGCAATGGCGGCGATATCGACAAGATGATCGCAGCGCTCAAAGCCGCCACCTAAAGCGTTTCGAGACATGGCTCAGGCACGCTTATCGCAAATGTCCTGAGAGCGCGAAGCGCGGCAAGGTATTTGCGATTCAACGTTTTCTCGGAACGCTAAGCCTTTCTTCAAGAAAGGCGCACATAGCGCTCCTTGCAAGGAGCGCACACACCGCCCCACTCAAACCCGGCCTTTCTTCAAGAAAGGCCCCGCAGCGATCCTTGCAAGGATCGCCCCGCGTCAGCGATTGCGCGGGCCGAAAATGTCCTGAAGAATGCGTTCAATGGCAGTGCCGGGCGGCGCTGGGGTGCGGCGTTCGGTGTTGCGCTTGTTTGTACCGCTGCGCGTGATCTGCCCATCAAAGCGCGGCACGATCCCGCCACCTGCGCCGCCGCCTGCCACATCTGCCGGGCCTAGGTCCTGCGGCATCGGCAGGGGTTTGGCGGGCAGGCCATCCAGAACGCCCACCATCACCTCGCGCCAGATATCCGCGGGCAGACCGCCGCCCGTCACACCCGTCAGCGGTGTGTTGTCGTCATAGCCCATCCAGACCCCGGTGACATAATCCGCCGTGAACCCGATAAACCACGCATCGCGCGCCGCTTGTGTCGTGCCCGTCTTGCCGGCCACCTGCCAGCCGCCGATTTGCGCGCGCGCTCCGGTGCCTTCGCTCACGACCTGTTCCATCATCCCAACCAATTGCCGCGCGGCGCTTTCCTGAATGACCCGCTCGCGAATACCGCCTTGCGTCTCCATCAGCGGGGCCGAATCTCCGGCCATACGCAACTGCACCAGCCCATAGGGCACCACGGCTGATCCGCCGTTGAGGATACCGGAATAGGCCCCCGTCATCTCAAGCAGCGAGCTTTCCGATGTGCCCAGCGCCAGTGCAGGGCCTTGCGCGAGATCGCTTTGAATGCCGAACATCGTCGCCACCCGCCGCACCAGATCACGGCCCACGGATTCCGACACTTTCACAGCCGGAATATTGCGCGACTCGTTCAGCGATTGCGCCAGCGTGACCTGTCCTTTGAACTTGCGATCATAATTCTTGGGGCACCATTCGCCCGAGCCGGGGATATTCAGGCAATAGGGCGAGTCGTCCACATAATCGCCGGGCCGATAGCCCAGATCGAGCGCGGCGGCATAGACAAACGGCTTGAACGCGGACCCTGTCTGCCGTTTCGCCTGCGTGGCCCGGTTGAACGCGCCAGAGACCTTGGTTTCGCGCCCGCCAACCATCGCGCGCACAGCGCCATCGGCGCTCATCACCACCACAGCGGCTTGGGCTTTGGACCCGGTCCGCACTTTTTCGTCGAACACCTTCTGCATTCCCGCCTCAGCCGCGGCCTGCAAACGCTGATCCAGCGTGGTCTGGATGATCACATCCTCGGTCGTGTTGCGGGTGAAGAATTCCGGCCCGCTCGACATGATCCAGTCGGCGAAATAGCCGCCTGTGCGCGCCTCCGCGGCTTGCGATAGCGTGGCGGGGTTGGCTTGGCCCTGCTGTTCCTGCTGCGCCGTCAAATGGCCTTGCTCGCGCATCAGGCGCAGCACCGTCGCGGCGCGGTCCTGGCTGCGTTGCAGGTTCGCCGTGGGTGCCAGTGTCGAGGGCGCTGTCAGCAGCCCGGCCAGCATTGCCGATTGCTGCGGGTTGAGCGCGCTTGCGGGGGTTGAGAAGTAGCGCTGCGCCGCCGCTTCCGCCCCATAGGCCCCGCCGCCCAGATAGGCGCGGTTGAGGTAAATCGACAGGATTTCATCTTTGGAGTACTTCACCTCCATCGCCAGCGCATAAATCGCCTCTTCCGCCTTGCGCCGGACCGAGCCGCGGCGGCATTCGCGCACATAGGCGGCTTCGTCGTCCCATTGTGTCGGGTCATACTCGACCCCAAGGCACAACAGTTTTGCCGTTTGCTGCGTGATGGTCGAGCCACCATGCCCCGAGAGCGGCCCGCGCCCCTCACGCATGTTGATGCGCACCGCCGAAGCAATGCCGCGCGGGCTCAGGCCGAAATGGCTGTAAAAGCGTTTATCTTCCGTGGCGACGAAGGCGTTCTTGAGATGCGGGCTCACGCTGTTTGCCGTCACCACCCCGCCGAACTGATCGCCGCGCCATGCATAGACATCGCCATTCCGGTCCAGAATGGTGACCGAGCCGCGCGCCCGCCCGTCCAGCAGCTTTTCCAGCGGCGGAAGCTGCGCATATTGATAGCCCACCAGCAGCGCCAGCACCAAACACGCGACCAGCACCGCGCGGGAGGTGATTTTCCAGATAAGCCGCAGCACCCACGCCAGCAGCCGCCCAAAGAAGCCGCGTATCCCCGTGCGGCGCGGCGCGGCCTTGCGGCGCGCGGTCTTGCGCTTGGCCTTGGGCTTGGCGGTCTTCTTGGTTGCGGTGCGCTTCGCGCCCCGCGGATAACGTTTATCGGCGACGAGAGGTTTGCGGCGCCGTGGTGAATCACTCATGTCTGATGCCCTGCTCGGCCAGCTATTTTGATGCAGTTTACAGCGGCTTTTCACCTATGTTGAGCCATCCTTTCCTGCGAATTGCGTTTATAATTTGCGCAATTTTTGTGCAGAAATACTCTTCTGATTAAAATTTAGTCACATGCGACCCCGAAGTGGCGCGAAACTGCGCAACTCATCTGCACATGCCGCTCCGCTTAGGGTTTGTGGGGACCACAGATTTGGGCGGGTGATGCCCAGCCGCAAGACTGCAAGCAAAGGGGACAGTGGTGAAACTGATAATTGCAACAATCAAACCGTTCAAGTTGGAGGAGGTTCGCGAAGCGCTGACCGAAGCCGGCGTGCGCGGGATGATGGTCACCGAAATCAAAGGTTTCGGCTCTCAATCGGGACATACGGAGATCTATCGCGGCGCAGAATATGCCGTGAACTTCGTGCCGAAGGTGAAAATCGAGCTCGTCGTCCCGGCGGCGATGGTCGACCAAATCGTCGAAACCATCACCAAGACTGCCCAAACCGGCAAGATCGGCGACGGCAAGATTTTCGTACTGGATGTGAACCAAGCGGTTCGTGTGCGCACCGGCGAAACCAACGAAGACGCGCTCTGAACGCGGCGTACACAAGGGGACTTAATAGATATGACATCTCTCAAGACATTGACAGCGGCAGCGGCACTTACCGTGCTTCCCGTCGCTGCATTTGCGCAAGACGCGCCGGGCTTCGACGAAATCGGCCCGTATATCATGACCACGCTGCTGTTCTGTATGGCAGGCTTTCTGGTGTTCTTCATGGCCGCGGGCTTTGCGATGCTCGAAGGCGGGCTGGTGCGTTCCAAGAACGTGACCATGC
>CAZPXE010000136.1:0-8034 GCA_964590545.1 uncultured Rhodobacterales bacterium
TTGATTCCGGGCCGGGTGCGTTGACGCAAAGCCCCCAACAACCCCAATTGCCTCCGCCCCGCCGATCACTATAGTGCGCCGCTCTAGTTAACCCGCCGAAAGGGGCGCGTATGTCTTCTCCCGCCGTTGGTATCATCATGGGCTCGCAATCGGATTGGCCCACGATGAAAGAAGCCGCCGATATTCTGGACGCGCTCGGCGTGGTCTATGAGACGCGCATCGTCTCTGCCCACCGCACACCAGACCGGCTGTGGGACTACGGCAAAACCGCCGCCGAACGCGGCCTGCAAGTGATCATCGCGGGCGCAGGCGGGGCGGCGCATTTGCCGGGTATGATGGCCTCAAAAACCCGCATCCCCGTCGTCGGCGTTCCGGTCCAAACCCGTGCGCTGTCCGGCGTCGATTCGCTTTATTCCATCGTGCAAATGCCCAAAGGCTTTCCCGTCGCCACAATGGCCATCGGCAGTGCTGGCGCGGCCAATGCAGGGCTGATGGCAGCCGGCATCCTCGCCCTGCAAGACACCGCGCTTGCGAGCCGGCTCGATGCATGGCGCGCCGCGCTTTCGGCCTCGATCCCGCAGGAGCCGGTTGATGAGTGACACCGCCCTTCGCACTGGCGCAACCATCGGCATCCTTGGCGGCGGTCAATTGGGCCGCATGCTTTCGGTCGCCGCCTCCCGCCTTGGCTACAAAACCCATATCTTCGAGCCGGGCGCGCAGCCACCCGCTGGACAAGTAGCCGATGCCGTCACCACCGCCGCCTATGAGGACGCCGACGCCCTGCGCGCCTTCGCCGACGCCGTGGACGTGGTCACGTATGAGTTCGAGAATATCCCGACCGAAGCGCTCGACCTGCTGGAATCCCTCGTCCCCATCCGTCCGGGCCGCGAAGCGCTGCGCGTTAGCCAAGACCGCCTGACCGAAAAGGATTTCCTGCAAGAGCTCGGCCTTTCCACCGCGCCCTATGCCGATATCCCCGACGCTGCCGCCATGGGCGCCGCAGTTGCGGAAATCGGCGCGCCCGCCATCTTGAAAACCCGCCGCTTTGGCTATGACGGCAAGGGCCAAGCGCGGATCATGGCTCCCGAAGATGCCCCCGCTGCACTGTCCGAAATGTCCGGCGCGCCCGCGATCCTCGAAGGCTTTGTCGATTTCAGCCACGAGGTTTCCGTCATCGCCGCGCGCGGGCTCGATGGGGCCGTGGCCTGCTTCGATCCGGGCGAGAATGTCCACAAGGACGGCATCCTGCACACCACCACCGTGCCCGCGCGCCTGTCATCGGCGCAGCGCACCGATGCGGTGCTGCTGGCGGCCAAGATATTGAACGCGCTGGACTATGTCGGGGTGATGGGCGTCGAGTTGTTCGTCACGCCGCGCGGTTTGATCGTCAACGAAATCGCCCCGCGCGTGCATAATTCCGGCCACTGGACGCAAAACGGCTGCGCCGTGGACCAGTTCGAACAGCATATTCGCGCGGTTGCAGGCCTGCCCCTTGGCGACGGCGCGCGACATTCGGATGTCGAGATGCTGAACCTGATCGGCGACGATGTGGCTGACCTGACACCGCACCTGACCGCCCCGCACACGGCCCTGCACCTCTATGGCAAAGCCGACGCCAAACCGGGCCGGAAAATGGGGCATGTGAACCGCGTCGTGACATCGTAGAGCCACTTTAAGCCGTGGCAAAGGCGCGTCGAACACCTTACGCGGCGCTCAGAAACCGCTCCACAACCTCGCCGTTCATATAGCTCACGCGCCCGCCGCTGATCGTCGCCGCCACCCGGTCCTGCGCGTCCAGCACCAGCAGATCCGCGCGCAGCCCCTCTTTCAACCGTCCGCGATCCGTCAGCCCCAGCACCCGCGCCGGACCCGATGATACCAGCGCCCACGCGTCCGCGATCCCAATCGTCTTGGCCAGAAACAACGCCGCGCGGCGCATGGACGGGTAGTGGTAATCCGAGGCCAGCGCGTCGCAATGCCCCATCAAAACCACATCCAACGCCGACACATTGCCCTTGTGCGAGCCGCCCCGCACCAGATTGGGCGAGCCAAGGATAACGTCGCCGGGGGCTTCGGCGGCCTCCAACGTCTCGGGGAATTCCGCGATCTGAACGCCGATCCCGGACCACCATTCCCGCTGGTCCGCCGTGTTGTCATCATGGCTGCCCAGCTTGACCCCCTGCGCCGCCAGCACGCGCGCAAGTTCCGCCATCGCTCCGGGCACTTCATCGGTGCGGGCCTGCAATTCCATCTGATAGGCAAAGTGCTTTTCCGGACTGCGCCCAGCCCGCAGCGCCTCGGCCGTATTGCGCTTTGGCGTTTTGCCTTGGGCCAAGCGATCATGGGGCAGATGGTCGTTAAAGACGAGATACTCGATCCCCCATGCAGCCAGCCGCTCCGGCAAAGTCTCGTACAAATCCAGCAGATGCGTTTCAAACCGAACCTGAGGGCGCAAGTCAGTGATCGTGTCGAGGCTCGGCAGCGCATCGAATACCTTGGCCCCGAACTCCTCGCCGCGCAGCCCGCCCTCCCACGAGATAAACTGCGCGAGCACGCCCGTGGTGATCCCGTTTGCCGCCATCTCGGCCTCAGCAGCGCGCAGGCCTTGGTCAATGTCCTTCATCGCGCCCCGGCGCGGCGCCACATGCCGTTCGAACCCGTCGCCATGGACATCAACCAGCCCCGGCAACACGCGAAACCCAGCTAAATCAATGCGCCGCCCGGCCTGCGCATCCACGATCAGCCCATCCGACAAAGCGAGCGGGCGCGCCTCGAACCCCGATGGGCCAAGTACCTCGGCCCCGACAATTTCAGCGGATATCATCCCCCGGCTCCTCGCAGCCCCCTTCGGGACAGGTCAAACTTTCCAACACCGCATCGACCCAGCTCATATTGCGATCGAAGCGGCCCGTTTGCAGGAATTCCAGCGTCTGCGCAATGACCCGCGTGTTGTTCATCATGAACGTATGCGTCACCGGCAGCACGATATGATCGACCATCCCCGCCACTTTGGTTGAGGCGACCGAGACCTTTCCATCATCCTCCCCCGGCAACAGCGACGAAAAGAACGGGTTAAGCGACTGGCTCCCCGCGATCACGCCAAGCTCAAACGGCACCGGCGGCAGGCGGCGCGGCAGGCTGCCCGGCCCGGTGCCAAGCTGGATGCCCGCAGGTCCGTTGATCCAGTCAAAAATCGGCCAATCGCGAAACTCTGTCACCACTTCAGACCCTTGGTTGGGCGGCCCCAGCATCACCACGCGGCCAATTTCGGGCCGTCCATCCGCACCCGCCCAAGCGCGTAGCAGGATACCGCCCATCGAATGGGTGACAAAATCGACCTTTTGCGTTCCACACTCGGCAAGCGCGCGCGGCAAGGTCTGCTCCATCAATTCCGAAATCGGCGCTTCGGTCGACGGATAGCCGGGCCGAACAACACGCCAGCCATGCGCCTCAAGCACTTCCTCCATCAACACAAAGCTCAGTTCAGTCCGCGCCAGCCCGTGCAGCAAGACCGCACAGCGCTCTTGCGCCGCCAAACTGGCAGCGGAGCTGAGCAGAAGCCCGAAGAAGAGACAAGCAAAACGAAACATGCGTCTTGAGATAGTGCCTCGCGCCCGTTTAAGAAACCGTATGTCCGCAACGTCAAAGCCGCTTCGCCCCATCCGCCTCGCCGTACGCGCGATTATTGTGCAAGATGGGCGGCTTTTGCTGGTGAATGCGTGGCCGGAGGGCAAAAGCGCGCTGCTGTGCGCGCCCGGCGGTGGGGCCGAGTTGCATCAGTCATTGCCGCAGAACCTGATCCGCGAGGTTTACGAAGAGACCGGGCTGACGGTCTCTGTGGGCGGGGTCTGTCTGGTGAACGAATTCCATGACCCTCAGGGCGATTTTCATCAGGTCGACATTTACTTCCGCGCCGAGATTACCGCTGGCACCGTGGATGACGGCTGGCAAGACCCGGAAGCGGTTGTGACGCAGCGCCGCTGGGTGACGGCTGAGGACATGGCGGAGTTGAAAGTGAAGCCCGACAGCCTGCGCGATGTGGCCTTTGGCCCGGCAGATGCGCCTGTTTTCTATGACGCTTTGGAACCTATTGTGCGTTAGCGCGCCTTCGACGTCAGCGCCATCGCGATCCCGCCCAACACCAAAGCGGCGGCGAGCAGGGTTTTAACGCCCGCAGGCTCACCGAGCAGCAACGCGCCCAATGCAATGGCAAGAACCGGAACGCTCAGTTGCACCACCGCCGCACGCGCGCCGGGCAGGCTGGGCAGAACCGTGTACCACAGCGCATAGCCAAGGCCCGAGGTGATCCCACCCGCCACAAAGGCGAGCGCCCACCCCGTCCCGGTGATCGACAGGCCCGGCATCAAAAGCAGCACCGCAAGCATCGGAAGGCACAAGGTAAAATGCGCCGCCGTGGCCGCCAACGGGTCCGCCGCGCCCCGCCCAGCCAGCGTATAGGCGGCCCAGCCCAGGCCCGCGATGACCATAAAAAATGCGCCCGACACGCTTCCCCCAGCGTCCCCATCCGGCCAAAGCGCCAAGAGTAAGCCGCAAAATGCGATCCCCGCTCCGGTGATTTGCGCCCGTGTCGGAGGCTGCCCGGTGAGGGCGGCATGGGCAAAAAGCCCGATTTGCACGGTGCCGAACAGGATCAGCGCGCCAAGCCCGGCATCAAGGCTCAGATAGGCGAGCGAGAATCCGATCATATAGATCGCCAGCGCCGCCGCCCCGCCCCAGCGCGGGCGAGACCGCAGATCAAGCTGCCCGCGCCGCGCCGCCAAAATAGCCAGCAGCACAAGCACCCCCGCCAGCACCCGCACGAGCGCGAAGCTGGCCGGATCCGCGTAGCCGCCTTCAACCGCCGCGCGGTTCAGAATGGAATTGGAAGCAAAGGCCGTCATCGTGAGAACGGTCAAGAGAATCATACGCATAGGCGCAGCTTACGGCGGATACCGCCCGAAGCAACGCGCGCCAGTTCACAATGGACTGACGTGGTGCGGCAGAAGCAGAAGTCGGAAATTCTCACTCACCCAATTCCGCCTGAAATCAACAGGTTTGGGGCGCTTTATGCGATTTTCTTAGGGCTATTGCGATCTCGCTCTAGCCGTGAGGGCTGCGCCGATTGACGTCATGGTCCGAGATCATGTCACAGCCCAAAGTATCCTCAAGGGCTTTGGCCAGAGAGTCGACATCATCCGTGTGAACATAGCTCCCGCCGTTCAACGCCGGCAGGCATTCGGCTGCCGTGGCCCCATCCGCGCCCTTGTCATTATTGGTGAATTGCGAATGGCGCACCTGAAAGCCAATCACATGAACCGTCAAATCGCGGGCCGCACTGGACAGCTCAGCCGCCAATTGACACGGCGAGCCACCGCAGGTTTCGTTGCCATCCGTGACAAGCACAATCAGCCCCGGCTCATTCTGGTAGTCCAGCACATCAGCCGCTTGCGACACCGCATCCGTCAACGCGGTCAGCCCTTGTGGCTTCAACGCCGTGATATCGTTCATGATACGCGGCCCGGCTTCGCGCTGCGGGGTGAACTTCAGATTGATTCCGCTGCAAGACCCGGTATTGGCCAGCCCCCGATGAGGTCCGTAGATGATCAGCCCCACCTGACGAAAGGGCGCGATGTAGGGCATCGCCGTTTCGATCGCTTCCCGTGCCATTTTGATCCGAGACCGCAAGGTTCCACGCACCCCGGGTTCTGCCATCGAGGCCGAGCCGTCAAAGACGATCATTGCGCGGGTGCTACAGGCTTCCGAGGCGCGGGCAAGGGTCGGGGCCATCGCCATGGCAAGAGCCGTTATCGAGGTAATCAGTGTCCGTATCATGGTGCGTTCTGCTCCGTCTACGAAAGAAAAAGGCGACGTATTTGACGCCGCCGAAACCTTAGCAAGGAAGTCTGAAAATATGGTTACTCAGACACTATCGAGCCCAAGCACCTTTAAACCTTACAGAATTTCTTGAAAGCGCCGCGCACCTCACGCACTGGCTTGCCCGCAGCGCTTGCAATCTTATCAAGTGGTCTCTTGGATGCTTTCGGCTTGTACTTCAGCGCCGCATAAGCCTCGGAAACTTGGCTATAAAATTCAGCGTCTTGCGTATCGCCAAGGAACTTGAAGACCTTTTTCATTTCCTGCATCTTTTTCCATTTCTTGTACAGGTTCGCGCGATTTTTCCACATACGCGCATGATGATGGGCGCGGAACGCAGTGTTTTCCATGAGCACTTTGGGAGACACATTCGAGTCTACGAGGCCGTTAATCTCTGCGGCGGCCGCCTTGATGCCGGTTTTCCAAAGCTTCTTGTCATAAAAGTTTCCCATATCTCCGGCGTCTTGCATCGGTTTGCGGACAGAGCTGGAAAGGTTGATCATATATTTTGCCTTCTTCTGATCGATGAAGCCTTTGAACAGGTTACTTGGCTTTTCACCTTTCGCCACGGCATCGAGGAACATGTAGTTTTCTTGGTGGCTGTGGGCCCTCATTACAGAACGCAGGATCGGGCCGAGTGTTTTGTGAGCCAGCATATCGGAGCCAACATTGGGATAGGTCAGGCCATCTATTTTGAAAGTCATGTCGCGTCCTCGCATCAGGGTCTGAATTGGTCTTGATGTGGAGGTAACGCGGGGGAGCAGGGTTTTATTCGCTGCAGGGAAGGAAAAAAACGCTAAGAATGACTGAAAACAAAAAGGGGCAGCGCACGGCTACCCCTTTCCTGAATATGCGAGCGGGCGCTGCACGCACATCTCGGCACCTTTTCGATGATCAAAGCCACCAGCCCGCGCCCACGAAACCTGTTCGCTAAAACGAAAAGGACGGCACAAAGGCCGTCCTTCCCAATATTGTCACCGGGCGCTGAGCGATGTTCTCATTGCTTTTGTGTGAAAAGCAACTGCCACATCGGCTCCGCTCAGCGGCTTTCGCAAAGCGAAAGTCGCTGTTTACATCATGCCGCCCATGCCGCCCATGTCGGGCATGCCGCCGCCGGGGGCTGCGCCCTCTTTGGCCGGCTTGTCAGCAACCATAGCTTCGGTGGTGATCAGCAGACCCGCGATGGAGGCTGCGTCCTGAAGCGCGGTACGCACAACTTTGGCCGGGTCAATCACGCCGAATTTGAACATGTCGCCATATTCTTCAGTCTGCGCGTTGAAGCCGAAGGAGGCATCGTCGCTCTCGCGGATTTTGCCTGCAACGACAGAGCCGTCCACACCGGAGTTCTCAGCGATCTGGCGCAGAGGCGCTTCGATGGCTTTGCGAACGATGGAGATGCCAACGTTTTGGTCGTTGTTTGCGCCTTCGAGCCCGTCGAGTGCTTTTGCACCTTGGACCAGAGCCACGCCGCCACCGACAACGATGCCTTCTTGCACAGCTGCGCGGGTCGCGTTCAGAGCATCGTCCACACGGTCTTTACGCTCTTTGACTTCCACTTCGGTCATGCCGCCAACGCGGATCACGGCCACGCCGCCTGCGAGTTTGGCAACACGCTCTTGCAGCTTCTCACGGTCGTAATCGGAGGTGGTTTCTTCGATCTGGCCGCGGATCTGAGCGACGCGCGCTTCGATCTCTGCTTTCTCGCCGTTGCCGTCGATCACTGTGGTCTCATCCTTGGTGATCTGGATGCGCTTGGCGGTGCCGAGCATGTCCATGGTCACGGATTCCAGCTTCATGCCCAGATCTTCGGAGATCACTTGGCCGCCGGTCAGGATCGCGATGTCTTGCAGCATCGCTTTGCGGCGATCGCCGAAGCCCGGTGCTTTAACAGCTGCGATTTTCAGACCGCCGCGCAGTTTGTTCACAACCAGAGTTGCCAGCGCTTCGCCGTCAACGTCTTCAGCAATGATCAGCAGTGGACGCTGAGACTGAACGACCGCTTCGAGGATTGGCAACATGGCCTGCAGAGAAGACAGCTTGCTTTCGTGAAGCAGAATGTATGGGTCTTCGAGCTCAGCTGTCATCTTGTCAGCATTGGTCACGAAGTAAGGTGACAGGTAACCGCGGTCGAACTGCATGCCTTCAACAACATCGGTTTCT
>CAZPXE010000137.1:0-4541 GCA_964590545.1 uncultured Rhodobacterales bacterium
TTGGAGGCGATGGAGGGATAGCGCGCGACAAGCCGAACAGCTCACACGGCGTCGAAGTGTTGACCGTATTGGGCTAAGAAAGGTGCGTAGTACGCGGCGTAGGCAGGGTTAGCGTCACACTTGCGCTGCCTACTTTCGACATATGCATCAGCCTTCTCATCCCAGCCCGCCATTTTGTAAGCCAACAGCAGGCTCTGATCCCAACCACCCCAAGCGTCTTCCAAGGCCTCAAGGCAAGGAATGATTGCCTTATAGCTCCCGTAAGGTTTCAAAGCGGGAATTACTTGATCGGCATAATAGTCAGAAAGTGCGTCAGCGACCGTTTGCAACTCGCTCGATGCAAGGAAACGAAAACTCTGAGGCTGCACAATCCCGTCCAATTCGACAGGTGCGGTGCATACTTCGCCGCGCTTGTAGCGCTCGCCATTCCATTCGCTGGTCAGCTTTTGGATTAATCGGCTATGGATACCCCAGCACGGGATAACATCGACATCAGCGATCGAAGAGTATTTGAAATTTCTGTTCAATCCGACGAACACATCGAACTCGTCGTTGATTGGAGAGACAAAGCACCACTTCCGCAACCGCAACAGCCCTCGGTTAGACAGTGCGTTTTCGACCGCCTCTTCTACAGCTTTCGTGAAGTCTCGTGGTGTATCGAAGGGTGCGACGTCGGAATTCAAAACTGACCTGTACGCTCAAACGTGTTCAATCCAAATCCGTCCAAGGCCACGGCTTCACCTCACTCGCCCCGGTCTGGAACCGCGCGGCCTTGCTCATCCAGATGCCCAGATCCGTGCCGAACTGCGCAGGGCGCGGATTTGCCCGACCGCTGCTTGCTTGCAAGATCACAGCCACGACAAGCACGTACCCCTACCCCGCCAACCACCCGCGTACCACGACCGCCTGCCGCTGTGGCCGTGCGGTTTGTAAGGTCCCCAGTATCACCCGCCGGTTCAGCCATGCGGCCTCGCCCTGCGGTGCGGTGACGGAGATGACGGACATTGCATAGCGCTCGGGCTGCACACTCTCATCGACGATCACGCGGTTGCGGATGGTGAGTGTGTCGCCCGCCTCTGTCTGCATCTCGTACAAAGCGTCGAGTTCCTTCACCCCGTCTGCGCGCAGCACTTGGCGGTCTGCGCCGCCGGGCAAGACGGTACCGGTGAGCGCCTCGAACCCCTCCGCCCCATAGACCCGCCCGCCAAGGATTGGGACGATAAAGCGCTGGCCATAGGGGCCCGGCCCGAGGTCTTCGCGCGCCGCCACATCGACAATGGCGGTCCAGAGCAGTTGGCAGGACGGGGCGTGCGGGGGGATCGTGGCGAGGATATCTTCATCTGTCATACCCCACCGTTAGCGCAGAATGGCTTGGGTAGGGAATGGAAAATCCTTATCGCCCCGCGGCACAGTTATGCGCATCGCTTCCGCCCGAGTGATATGGATTACCTATCACTCAATAGGGTGATTTATTTTTCTGCTATCGCATGGCACGGTAGCGTTCATATAAGCGGGAAACCCGCGATCCAAGGGAGGAAACCACTATGCTAACTACTGTCCGTAACCTGTTTGCGGTTGGCAGCACGGCTGCCATGCTCGCCGCAGTCTCTACCGATGCGCAGGCCGCAGATGAACTGGTCATCTCATCCGCCACCCCGCCGCAGCACATCCAGACCCTAACGATGACCAGCTTTGCGGACGCGTTGATGGAACGCTCTGGCGGTGCGCTGAAGGTCAAAGTTTTCGATTCCAGCCAGCTTTATAATGCGCGTGACGTCGGCAAAGCGGTTGCGCGCGGCGATGTGGGTATGGCCACCGTGCCCTCGCCCTATCTGAGCCGGGTCGAAGCCAATATCAACGTGCTCGACCTGCCCGTTCTCAAGGGGATGACTGCCGATCAACGCGCGGCCATGCTGGATGGTGATGTGGGCCAGATTCTGGGCGAGAAACTTAGCGCCAAGATGGGCGTCGTCGTGCCGGGCAACTGGCCGTTGCTGGGCCGGGTTTACTACTGGTCGACATCTAAACCTCTGACAAACTTTGACGAATTCGTTGGCATGCAAATCCGTATTCCCGGCGGCGCTGGCCCTGCCGCACTGGTCGAGGGCATGGGCGGAGTACCGGTCGTGATGCCCGGCTCGGATATGCCGCTTGCGCTGCAACAGGGGACCGTCGATGGCACGATGGCCTCGATTGAGTCTGTGGTGCAGCAGAAACTGACCGATGTCGGTGTGCAATACGGTTTTTGGGACCAAGGCATTGTTGGCTTCCTCATCCCGATTGTCAGCGAAGCCTACTGGGGCAGCCTGACAGACGATGAGAAGGCCTTGTTTACCGAGGTCTGGAACGAGGTGGTCGCTGAACAGCGCGTTGCCAACAAAGCAGCCGATGGCGAAATGCGCGCAACGCTGAAAGACTGGGGCGTGACGATTTCGGACGCTGATATCGACGCTGCTCTGGCCATTCGTGAACAGATGATGCCGCAGCAAGAGGCGGTCATCACGAAGTATAAGCTGGATGTCTCCCTTGTAGATCTGGCGACGCAGGCAGCGGCAAAGTGAGCCGCACAATCGCAATCCTCGACCGCCTGATCGGTTGGATCGCGGCGGCGGCTTTGGGCATCACTTTTGTGCTGCTGGTCTACAATGTCGCCGCGCGCTACTTGATCAGTTTTGGCTGGGTCTCGCCCTCAGTCCAGCTGAATTGGGTGTTCGAGATTTGCGTCTTCCTACTGGTTTGGGCGGTCCTCCTGGGGGTCGCCCGGATCGAAAAACGCGCCCAGCATATCCGGGTCGACTTCCTATACAACCTGTTCGGACCAAAGGGAAAATTGGCGGCTGAAGTGCTTGCTTTGATCTTTGCGATGGGGGTGGCTGGGTTCTTTATCTATTCCGGCAAGATCGTCGTACAGGAAGCCATGCTTTGGGACGAACGGAGCGAAACCACACTGCGCACGCCGTTTTGGATACTTTACGCCGCGCTGCCTGTAGCCTTTGCAGTTCACCTGCTGTTCATCGTCGAGCGGTTCCGCCTGCTTGTGACAACCGGCGAAAGCGCGAAACAGACGCGCGCCGATTAGGGACACCTTCACATGACGTCGTTGATCCTCATTGCCCTTGTGGCCGTTCTGATCCTGCTTGCCTTGGGCATCCCGATTTATCTGGTTCTGATGGGCGTGTCCTCGATCCTGTTGGTCTCGGAAGGGCGCACCATTGCCGGGCTGGGCCAACATGTGCTGGACCATTTGCAATCGCCGATCCTGATTTCGGTGCCGTTCTTCATCCTGTCGGCCGTGCTGATGCAGGGCGGCGGGCTGGCGCGCATCCTGTTTGACGCAGCGCTATCGTGGATTGGCTGGATTCGGGGCGGGCTGGCAATCTCTGGCGTGGCGGCGACCGCAGTATTTGCGGCGATCACCGGTTCCTCGGCGGCCACCACCATGGCGATGGGCACCCTGCTGGTCCCGCTGATGGAAGAGAAGGGCTACAAAACCTCCTTCGCCATGGGCCTGACCGCCGCCGCTGGCACGCTTGGCATCCTGATCCCCCCGTCCCTTCCCATGATCCTTTTCGGCCTGATCGCTGAAGAGTCGATCCCCCGCCTCTTTCTTGGCGGAGTGATACCGGGGCTGATGCAGGCAGGTCTCTTCGCCCTCTACATCTTCTTCGTCGCCAACAAGGTCGGCGGGCGGGCAGAACCATTTGGCGGCGCCCGGCATCTTGTGCGAACCAACATCTACGCCTTTCCCGCGTATCTGATCCCAATCGTGGTGCTGGGTGGTATCTATGGCGGCTTCGTCACCCTGACCGAAGCGGCGGTGCTGGGCGTGCTCTGCGCGCTGATTGCGGTTCTTTTCGTCTACCGCACGGCCCGGCTGCGCGACATTCCCCGGATGCTCACCGAAGCGGTGGACCGGACCTCGGTGATTATCCTGATCATCATGGGCGCAACATTGGTGAGCGCGTGGATCATCAAATCCGGCGTGCCGCAAAACTTTGCCGCCTCCATTGTGGAAAGTGACCTGAAGCCCTGGCAATTCCTGCTGATTATGAATGTCTGCCTGCTGATCCTCGGTATGTTTCTGGAAGGCGTGGCGATCATCCTCATCGTGCTGCCGGTGGTCTTCGTCGTGGTCCGTCAGCTTGGCATCGACATGACCCATTTCGCGGTGGTGATGGTGATCAATATCGAACTTGCGCTGCTTTCGCCGCCCATCGGGCTGAACCTGTTCGTCATGTCCAACGTCACTGGCCGCCCTGTCAGCGAGGTGCTGCGCGGCACGATACCCTTCTTCCTGATCATGCTGTGCCTGTTGATCATGGTGACGTTCATCCCCGCCCTGTCGACATGGCTCCCCAACCTGATCCTTGGCGCTGTCTAACGCGGCGCCATATCGGCTCGGCTTACGACACTTGGCATGCGTAAGTCGGGCCGGTTTTTTGGGAACGGCGATGGGCGGCACAAACCCGCCACGCCCAGCTCAAGCTCAAGCTCAAGCTCAAGCTAACAAAAAAGAGAAGATTACGCCGCTTCAGTCAAAG
>CAZPXE010000137.1:4551-7979 GCA_964590545.1 uncultured Rhodobacterales bacterium
CCACGTCCAGCTCAAGCTCAAGTTCAAGCTAACGAAAAAAAGGACGATCACGCCGCCTCAGTCAGCGACGTTTTCAGGAAGTCCAACACCAATTCGTTGAAAACCTCCGGCACCTGCTGGCTCACCGAATGCCCCGCGCCCGGCACCTTGAAGGCCTGCGCTTGCGGCATCGCCGCCGCTACCGCCTTGAAGATCGCGTCATGCACTGGCGCGGTCTCCATCCCCGAGACGAGCATTACCGGCATCGCTAACCCGGCAAGCTTTTCAGCATCCAGCATCGGAAACTCATCATCTGACAGCGCCAGACTGCGCGCAGCTTTCGCGTTCAGCATCCGCCGTTCCATGACCGCCGCCGGGATATCACTGGGCGACTTGCCGACAATCCCGCCGGTCAACAACGCGACCCCTGCCGCGTCATCGCCCCGCTCAAACGCCGCGCGGGCAGGTTCAGCAGAAGTTGCAAGGAAGTCTCGCGCAATCTGCTCGCCTTCGCGCGATTGCAACGCATAGCGCATCATCGGCGCTTCAACGGCCACCACAGCGCGCACCCGCTCAGGCGCGCGCAGGGCCATGGCGAGCGCCGTAAAGCCACCATAAGAGCTGCCGACCAGAATGGCCTGCTTGATCCCCAGCGCATCCATCAAGCCTTCCAAATCCTCGGCATCAACCAATGCGTTATGCTGGCGCGTCTCCATCGGGTTCGGGTTGGGGTGGCTATAGCGACGCGAATAGCTGATGCAGTCAAACTGCTGCGTGAACACATCCCATTGCGGCCGAAACGCACGCCAATCGCCCATCGCCCCGTGAATGAAAATAACTGTCTGCGCCGACCCAGCGTCGCGACCGCCGCGCACATAGTTCAATTCAATCCCACTGGGCAGGCGCACAGGTGTTGGCGAAGAGTAAAGAAGCGTCAAAAGCTAGAGTCCCGCGTAACTGCTTCGACGCCAAACAGGCCAACGAAACATGTGTCTTTCCTTTGACCCTACCAAAGCGACCGATAGGCAGATAATAATTGACGCCAATCGCATATAAGAAAAGCTGATCAGATGCCCCCAAGCGCGAACACTCTATTGAACCGCTTCACCGTCAAGGCCAAGTTCCGCCATATGCAGGTGCTGGTCAAGCTGGCAGAGATCGGTTCCATGCGCCGCGCGGCGCAAGCGGTGAACATGACCCAGCCCGCGATATCGCAACTGGTGTCAGAGCTTGAGAAGCTACTCGAAACCGACCTCTTCTTCCGCCACGCCAAGGGGGTCGAGCCGACCGAGGCCACCAAAGAACTGCTCCCCGTTGCGCATCGCATCCTCGGCGCGCTGGAGGATGGCGCTGAAAACATCGCCAACCGCCTGCAACAGCAAAGCGGCGTGGTGCGCGTGTCAGCCAGTGCCGCGGCTTTGGGGGGGATGATCCATGGCACGTTGCATCGGTTCGAAGCGCGCCATAGCGACATGCAGGTTCATATCCTGCAAATGATCGACACCGCCCCGTTGGGCGGCATCGTCGAAGACACTGCTGATATCGTCTGCACCCGCGAGCCATCCGTCGTGCCAGAAGGGTGGGCGTTCGAACGCTGCGCCGATGACATGCTGATCGCCGCCTGCGGCCAACACCACCCCTTCGCCAAGCGCAGCGCGATTGGTACCGAGGAACTGGGTCAGGCCAAATGGCTCTTAAATCGCGTCGGCTCGGTCGCGCGCAAGCGGTTCGAAGACATCGCCGCCAAACATGACTGGCCGCAAAGCTCCCGCTGCCAGATCATAATGCACATCCCCGAACAGACCAAAGACATGCTGACCAAAGGCGACTACCTCGCCATCCTGCCCCGCAGCGTCGCCCTGCCCTGGCTCGCCGCCGCCGAAGTGGTGGAACTGAAAACCGAGGTCAACGCCCCGCTACCCCCTCTGGGCTTCCTCTGGTCCCCCGACAAAGCCGGCACTGCCACCCGCGCCTTCGCCGCGCATCTGCGACGGCAGAGGTGAGGGGCGTTTGTCGATTTTGGAACAGGGGCAGCTACCGCCGCCAACACTCCGCCGCGCCCGACAATGACACGGCCGCGCGCGTCGTGACTCCAAATCTCGCAACCTCGCGCGCCGACATCCAATGCATCCGGTCCGCCGGGGCGGCATCGATGGTGAACCAATAAAACGCCGCGTCGATGCCGATATCCTCGTAATAGTCCAGATAGGGATCATGCTCGGGCGAGTTGCGCGGAACGTCATTCGCCGTGAAATCATCCGCCGCCCAGGAATGCACCCCAACGCAGGCCCCCGGCTCAAGGATGCGGGTGCTGCCGGCAAGGAACAAGTCAGTGCCACCGGATGCGATCAACCCGTCAGAGGGCACCAGCGTTGTGAACCCCAAGCGGTTGACCACGCGGCTGAATTGCACATTCGCATCATCATCCACGGACCCGCCAATGTTCTGAAGCACCAAGACGCGCACATTGGGATGATCCTCCAACGCGTCCTCGAACCGATCCAGCGTGCCGCCATCGATCACGCCGACAGCCACCATGCGCTCACCGGACACAGAGAATTGCAGCGGTGCGTAATCCAACTCCGCCGCGCAGCCGCCCAGTGCCAACGCCAGCGCGCCAAGCGCGACTATGCGCCAGCGGTTTAGCACGCCTGACGTTCCTCTGTGCCGCATATCCGCGCCCCTAGTCCAAATCCGTCCACGGCCACGGCTTCACGTCGCTTGCGCCGGTCTGAAACCGTGCGGCCTTGGCCATCCAGATGCCCAAATCCGTGCCAAACTCCGCCAAACGCGGGTTCGCCTGCCCGCCATTCACCAGCATGATCAGGAACTGCACCACCGTCGCGACAGTCAAAACCGTCTGCGCGAAGGACAGCATGATCCACAGCAGCACCATGTAAACCAGCCGCGCGCCGATCCCGTCCTTGGCCACCTCCGGCTGCTCGCCGTGAAGCCGTCCATCTATCTTGTCGTCCGCCATGATGCCCTCTCGCCGCTGCTGCATTCGATGTGGGCAGTTAGCCACGGATTGCAAGGCATGCGCAACGGGCTGTCCGACGCCTAAAGAGCATGCCCGCCAATGCGAGATGCCCCCATTTACCAATCAGCTCAGTATTTTAGAGCCACCTTCGCCGCAGCGCACCTGCACCGGCCAAGACAGCCAAATACAAGACCACGCTTGCACGAAGAGGCAAAGGCGCCGCGGTCGAGCGGTTCAATTGGACCTCATGACCTGTGTTCTGCGGCAGAATGGAACCGAGTTGCAGCCCCGCCCCACGCGAAAAGCTCAGCGACGTTGGCAGGGTCGGATCACCGCTTAGGTCCCCATCCACCGCTTCATCATATGTCGAAGCGGCATGGGTGAGCGACGCGCCCGCCTACCACCGCGCCAAAAAGCGCCCGACCAAGTCCGGTTCCATCGTGCTGAGGCAATGATGCCCAAAATACCA
>CAZPXE010000138.1:0-7935 GCA_964590545.1 uncultured Rhodobacterales bacterium
TGTAATCCGCGATACCGAGTGGAACAAAATCCGGCTCTGGTGCGCCATCCCAGGTCGGCGAACTCATGCAGTGGCCTCGGTCAATCGGCGCGCAAGGCTCTGGTTCAATCGCGCGGTGTCCATGATCATCAACACATCCACGCAATCAAAATCGCGGTCCACAAAAGCACCATCACCCACCTGCCCGCCCAAACGCAGATAGGATTTGATCAGGCTGGGCATCGCAACCATCGCAGCGCGGCGATCAAACTGATCTTCGGGTAACAGGTCCATGCGCTGATACGGCTCTGCACGCGGGCACAAATCGGCAGCAGCACGATGGCGGTGGTGCAACAGGCTGAGCTGCGCAGCATGGGCCTTTGGATCAGCCCCGTGAAAACTGGCAACGCCAAACAGAATTTCACATTCAAATTCCGCTACATAGCGCGCAATTCCAGACCAAAGATGAAACATCGCCGGACCGCCCCGATAAGCGGGATGCACACAAGATCGCCCCAATTCAAGCAGTTTGCGACCACAGGACAACAGCGGTGTCAGATCGTATTCACCCGCAGAATAGAACCCCTGCCCCACATGTTCTGGCCGCAGAACGCGGTAGACGCCAGCCAAACACTCCTGCCTTTTATCAAACAGCAGAATATGATCTGCGACATCATCAAAAGCGTCGGCTTCAATCCGGCGCGCATGATCCACTCCGGTACCTGTACCGCCCAATTCCTGAACGAATACCTCATATCGCAATTTTTGCGACGCGCGGATGTCCTCTGCGCTGTTGGCAAGACGCAAATGAAAGCTGTCCGTGTCAAAGGAAAGAGAACCCGTCATACCCGCCCGGATTGCAGTTGGATCAGATTACGCCTCATCTACAGCCACGCCCGCGTAAAGACAACGCGAACCCGCGGATTTGGAGGCGCGTTAACCTTTCCTCAACCATAATCAAGGATCAAACACGGGAAGCAGGGAAACTCTTGAACCGTCAAGAACAACCTTGCCTTCGTTGGGGAAATTCACCGTAATTTTCCCATTAATATTAGATTGCACCTGACCCGTGCCCCAATCAGGATAGTCAGGGTGCTGGACGAACATACCCGGCGCCAAAATGGAATTGAGGTCCGTCATACTGGTGCCTCCGAGTAACAAGGATCTGTCAACACCATGTCAGACAGCCGCCCCGATATCGCCGCCCTGATTGGCAGCCGTATTTGTCACGACTTGATATCGCCTATTGGCGCGATCAACAACGGTTTGGAACTTCTCGGCATGGCCGGTGGAACCAATGGTCCGGAGTTGGAGTTGATCAGTGACAGCGTTAACAACGCCAGCGCCCGAATCCGCTTCTTCCGCCTCGCCTTTGGTGCTGCGTCCGAGCAGGAAATTTCACTGAACGAAGTTAAGTCAGTGCTGCGCGACATGACGATTGGCGGCAAGCTCAGCGTGACATGGGACCATGATGCCCCCGTGCGACGCGATCTTGTTCGGTTGGCACTTCTGGCAGAACAATGCTTGGAAAGCGCCATGCCCTACGGCGGGGATATCACAATTTCCTGCCCCGAAGGTCGTTGGATTGTGTCTGGCATGTCTGAGCGGATGCAACTCAACACTGATCTGTGGAGCATCCTGGCAGATGGGACTGTCCCGTCCAATTTGTCTGCAACCCATGTGCATTTCGCGCTGTTGGCGCTGCATAGCAGGGACTCAGGCCGCGCGGTACACACCACGCTGGACCCAAACCAGATCGACATTGTGTTCTAAAGCGTTTCGAGAAATGGTTGAGACACACGTATCGCAAAAGCTCTGATAGCGCGACGCGCGGCAAGGTGTTTGCGATACTACGTTTTCTCGAAACGCTATAGGCGCTAAGGCCGGGTCGTCCCGTCCCCACGCACCAGATATTTGAAACTGGTCAACTGCGCCGCGCCAACCGGGCCGCGCGCGTGCATCTTGCCCGTGGCAATACCGATTTCCGCACCCATGCCGAACTCTCCCCCATCTGCAAATTGGGTCGACGCATTGTGCATCAGGATCGCGCTATCGAGCCGTTCGAAAAACCGCGCCACATTGGCCGCGTCTTCGGACAGGATGCAATCGGTATGGTCCGAACCGTGCTGGCGAATATGGGCAATGGCGTCGTCCACATCGTCCACAACCCGTGCCGCGATATCCATATCAAGATACTCGCGCCCCCAATCCTCATCCGTGGCGGGCAGAACGCCGTCGATCTTGTGCACCTCGCCATCGCCGTGGATGCGAACACCCGCATTCATCAGGGCGCGGATAACCCCCTGCCCAAGCGTGTCCATCGCATTCCGGTGGATCAGAAGGCATTCCGCAGCGCCACAAATGCCGGTGCGCCGCGTCTTGGCGTTCAGCACAACTTTCAGCGTTTTTTCCGGGTCAGCGGAAGCATCCACAAAGATGTGAACGATCCCTTCCAGATGGGCAAAGACCGGCACGCGGGCCTCTCGTTGCACAAGACCGACAAGCCCTTTTCCGCCACGGGGCACAATCACATCGATACATTCTGTCATAGTCAGCATTTCCGACACCGCAGCCCGGTCGCGCGTCGGAACAAGCTGGATCGCGGCTTCCGGCAGGCCCGCATCGCGCAGCCCTTCGACCAGACAGGAATGGATCGCGCCAGAAGAATGGAAGCTTTCCGAGCCACCTCGCAAGATCACCGCGTTGCCGGATTTCAAGCACAACGCGCCTGCATCCGCGGTCACATTGGGTCGGCTTTCATAGATCACGCCGATAACGCCAAGCGGCGTGCGCACGCGCTGAATGTTCAGACCCGAAGGTTGATCCCAGTCGTCCAGCACCTCACCCACCGGGTCCTTCTGTTCTGCGACAGCGCGCAACCCGTCGACAATGCCCTGAATACGGTCCTCATCCAGCATTAAACGGTCCATCATGGCCGGGCTCAGCCCCTTTTCGCGCCCGAAGTCCAGATCCTTTGCATTGGCCGCAATGATGAATTGGCGGCTTTTCCACACATGCTCAGCGGCAGAAATCAGCGCGGCATGCTTGCGCTCGGCCGTGGCGAAGGCAAGCTCGGCGGCGGCTGTTTTCGCGGACCGCCCGATCTGTGCCATCGTGGCGGTAATGTCGGTGATATCTTTCATCTGGGGTCCTCCCGTTGGCCTCTAGAGTGCCATATCATCGCGGTGGATCAAAGCGGCGCGTCCCGGATAGCCAAGCAGATCGGCAATATCGGACGAATGATGCCCTTTGATCGCGTTTGCCTCATCTGCCGTGTAGCGTGTCAGGCCCAGGCCAATCTGGTTCGCGTTTTCATCTGTGATGGCCACCGGGTCACCGCGCATAAAATTGCCGGAAATCGCGTGAACTCCGGCAGGTAATAGGCTGTTTCCATTGCGTAAAGCGCTCACCGCGCCCGCATCAAGCTGCACCATGCCGCGCGGCTTCATCGAGGCGATCCAGCGTTTCCGCGCCGTTTGCGGGTCCAGCGTCGCAGTAAACCATGTCGCCGGCGCACCTGTTTCCAAGGCCTTCAGCGGACGCAGAGGGCTTCCAAGTGTGATCGCCATCGCGCAGCCCGCTGATGTCGCCGTTTTTGCTGCCATCAGTTTGGTCTTCATCCCGCCTTTGCTCAGACCTGAGCCTGCATCCCCGGCCATCGCCTCAATTTCAGGTGTGATCTTGTCAATGATATCATAGCGCTGCGCGGCAGAGTTGACGTTCGGGTTGTCGGAATAGAACCCGTCCACATCCGACAGCAGCACCAGCACATCTGCCCCCACGGTCGCCGCGACCTGCGCAGCAAGACGATCATTGTCGCCGAAGCGGATTTCGTCCGTCGCAATCGTGTCATTCTCGTTCACGATGGGCACAACGCCGAGCGACAGAAGCTGTCCCAGCGTCGCGCGCGCGTTCAGATACCGGCGTCGATCGGTGGAATCCTCAAGCGTCACAAGCACTTGCGCGGTGGTTTTTCCATGCGGCTCCAGCGCCTCTTCATAGGCGCGTGCGAGACGGATTTGACCGACCGCAGCGGCAGCTTGGCTTTGCTCCAGGGGCAGTTCCGTCGCCGGAAGGCCCAGCACACGACGACCAAGCGCAATAGAGCCGGATGAGACAAGGATCACATCCTTACCCAGCCCCTTCAACCACGCCACATCTTCGGCAAGGCTGCGCAGCCAGTCGCGCTTCAGATCACCGTTTCCGGCATCCACCAACAGCGCGGACCCGATCTTGATGACGATACGTTTTGCAGAAGTTAAGGACGCCATGGCGAATCCTCAGCCTCTTGCTCCTCCTGCGGTCCGTCGATGACCTGTCTGATGGCACGAAGTACCTCGGTCACGCCCTCGCCCGCGACACCAGACATGCGCATTACGGGAGCACCGCAAGCGGCTTCGAGGACCTCGGCCTGCATATCGGTCAGTTCAGGGCCGAGCGCATCAATCTTGTTCAACACTGTCAGGCGCGGCTTGTCGGCGAGGGGGCCGCCATAAGCTTCTAGCTCATTGATAATGGTGCGGTAATCTTCGTCGGGCGTGTCAGACGTGCCATCGACCAGATGCAACAGGACCGAGCAGCGTTCCACATGGCCCAGAAACCGATCACCAATGCCCTTCCCTTCCGACGCGCCCTCGATCAGGCCCGGAATGTCGGCCACGACAAACTCGCGATTGTCCACGCCAACGACACCAAGATTGGGATGCAGCGTCGTAAAGGGATAATCTGCAATTTTGGGACGTGCGTTAGAGGTCGCCGCAAGAAAGGTGGACTTACCAGCATTGGGCAATCCAAGCAGCCCCACATCGGCAATCAGTTTGAGGCGCAGCCAAATCGTGCGCTCCACTCCCTCTTGCCCGGAATTGGCCCGCCGCGGGGCTTGGTTGGTGGCGGACTTGAAATGCAGATTGCCCCAGCCGCCATTGCCACCGCGCGCCAGTTCGACGCGCTCGCCCACCTCGGTGAGGTCCGCTATGACAGTCTCTTGATCTTCATCAAGAATTTCCGTCCCGACCGGCACGCGCAGGACAATGTCATCGCCATCTTTGCCCGTGCGCTGGCGGCCCATGCCGGGCCTGCCATTATCCGCAAAGAAATGCTGCTGATAGCGGAAGTCGATCAAGGTGTTCAGCCCGTCAACAACCTCGGCAATGACCGAACCGCCCGTGCCGCCATCGCCGCCATCCGGCCCGCCATATTCGATATACTTCTCGCGCCGGAACGAGATACAGCCATTCCCGCCGCTGCCGGAGCGGATATAGACTTTAGCAAGGTCGAGGAATTTCATGGGTCAGGCTCTCTGGGGGTACCGCTGCGGCGTAGTCTATTCGCGCGCCGTGCTCAAGGCCCGCCAACGGGCCACGGACAGAATGACCTTTTCGACAGTAACCTCTTGTGAACGGAAGTAGCACATGGCCCGCTTCTCGCCGATGGGTTCAAAGCCCAGCTTTGTCAGCACATTGCGCGATGACGCATTGCCTTCAATCCAGCCAGACCAGACATCACACTGATGATGCCGGACATAAAAATCCAGCAACCCAGTGGCCGCCTCGGTCATGTATCCATGACCCCACTGCGCCTCAGACAGCCAATAGCCGAGATCGTAAATCTGATCGTCATGCTCCGTCAGCGACACAACACCCGCCCCCTGCCCGGCTATTTGCAAAACACGGTATAACGGGTCGTCTTGATGGCGCGCAATAAACGCCTCGGCATGCGCCAACCGATAGGGATGCGGCGGCGATGTCAGCCAGACTTGCACCTTGGGATTGGCGATCTCACGCGCAATCCATTCGGCGTCCTCTGGCCTGAGCTGCCGGAGGACCAATCGTTCGGTCGTGATGTCCATGCGTTTAGCCCAGCTTTTTCAGGTAGGTCCAAGTTGGCACCGTGGTATTGCGCGCAAGACTAAAGCTTTCCGCATCTCCCAGATAATCGAAGCCGCAATGGGTCAGCACTTTGGCCGAGGCTTCATTGTCCCGAAAGACCGATGCAAAATAGGTAGAGTTTTCCAAGGGATTGGCCAATGTCAGCGCTTGCACAGCCGTGCGCGCCACACCGTCGTTCCAAAAGGCAGGGGCGACCCAGTAATGCACTTCGGATTGGTTCCGGTCGAGCCGTTGAAGGGACACAACCCCCATCACCTCCGCCCCGCCGGTTTTGGTCGCATCCAAGACCCAAACATCCTCTGTCCGGTCCTCAGCCATCGCACGGGTCAGGTAGTCATCCGTCAGCCCCGGCGGCAACGGGTGCGGGATCGAGGTGGTCATCTTCGCAATGCGCTCATCGCTGCCATAAAACTCAATCATGCCCTTGTCTGCACGCCGGATCGGGCGCAGATCAAAATGGCCTGCGTCAATAACAGGTTGGTTCAGGATCACATCGTGCTTCATGAGTTTATTCCTCCTCCGAAAAGGACCACGAGGACTGACAACGCGGTGAGCGCCGCCAAGGTCCACATCAAATATGGTTCGTAGTGCGTGCCAGCAACGACCCGAGCGATCCGTTCACCAGAATAGGTCCAGACCGGATGAAGCACGATCTGGCAGGCGAGCAATATCGCAGCAAGTGTTGCAGTTGCGTAAAAAGTATCTGTGCCGGGGGTCACAAAATTTGTGAAACCCGCCACGATCATGCCCCAAGCCTTGGGGTTGAGTGGATGAACAATCAGCCCGGCCCAAAAACCCGGCGCGCCCTGACGGCTTGCATTCTCTGTGTTCAGGCGCAGGTTGGCGACTTTCCACGCAAGCCACAGAATATAAGCGGCAGAGGCATATTTCAGCGCGGTAAAGATCCACGGAGCGCTATCGCCCAGTTCCATCAGGCCAAAACCGACGGGCCAGATGACGAATTGCTTGCCAATCGCCACGCCAGCCACGAAGGGCAAGGCCGCGCGGAAGCCAAAACGCGCGCCAGTGGCGAGTAGCGCCATATTGGCCGGACCCGGCGTACCGATCTGGCTGGCGGCGAACACGGCAAGAGGGAGGATCGCAACGCTCATGCCCGGTCTTTCACCTCACCTGCAAGCAGACCCATGATCACGTCGTCATGCCAGACCTGACCGATCAGCGCCGATTGCCGCTCCACCCCTTCTTGCACAAAACCGACCTTTTCATAGGCGGCAATGGCGCGGGTGTTGAAGGCCAGCACGCGGCAGGACAGACGGTGCAAACGAAGCGGGCCGAACGCGTGATGGGCGAGCAGGCGCATGGCTTCTGTACCATAACCACCGCCCAGATGCGCTTCGGACAGGATGCCGATAGCGATATTTGCGCGGCGGTCCATATGGTTGACCGAATGCAGGCGGATGCCACCGATCAGCATACCGGATGTTTCCATGACCCATGCATGCGGATCATCTGCCTGACTATCCACCCAAGCTTGCGCAGCCGCTTCGGTAATAGGGCGCGTTTGGGACGGATCGCCCCCGAACATGCGCTGGATTTCCGGAACATTGCCAAGCGCAAAGCGCCCGTCCACATCGCCCGGGGTCGGCGCGCGCAGGGTAACCCGGGGGCCGGTCAAAGTCGGTTTTTCAAATTTTACGGTCATGGCAGGGCCTCCGCCTTGCTGGATCGACCGACCCGATTTCGAGAAACGAAAAAGGGACCGGCTGGTTTGCCGATCCCTTTGGTGTGTCTACCTGTTTAGGTTTCGGCTTACTCCGCGGCCTCCGCGACTGGGAGGACCGAGATAAATGTGCGGTTCTTGAGACCCTTGTGGAATTTCACAGCGCCTTCGACGGTCGCGAAAATCGTGTGGTCTTTGCCAAGACCAACACCCTCACCCGGCCAGAATTTTGTGCCGCGCTGACGAACGATGATGTTGCCGGGGATGGCTGCTTGGCCACCATAGAGTTTCACGCCAAGGCGACGGCCCGCTGAATCGCGACCGTTCCGGGATGAACCACCTGCTTTTTTATGTGCCATCTGGTCTCTCCTTAGCCCTTCGCCAATG
>CAZPXE010000139.1:0-7918 GCA_964590545.1 uncultured Rhodobacterales bacterium
GCGCAAAGCGTCGCGGATTTTGCGCTGCGGATGGAAGCGGCGGGCATCTGGATGCGGCTCGACCCGAGCGTCACGCCACAGATTATGCATGGGCCGACGGTGGCGCCCGCCGAATTGGGATACCTGCGCGAGGTTGGCGATATTGTGCGGCTGGGTCATGTCCGCCAGATAACACCGGACCAGATGGTGCTGGCGGGCGCGGCGATCCCGGCGGCGCAGGACACGCTTTATATCGATTGCTCGGCCCGCGCGCTGGGTCATACAAAGACTTGGCCGATTTTCACAGAGGAACGTATTGGGCTGCAAATGATCCGCCTGTATCAGCCCAGCTTCAGCGCGGCGCTGATTGCGAAGATTGAATCGCTCGATCTGGATGTGAAAGCCAAAGCCGCCCTCGCCGCGCCGGTGCCGATGACCGATAGCGTGCAGGATTGGATCCGATCACAAATTGTCACCGCGATGAATCAGGCGGCGTGGGGGCAGGTGCCGGAACTGCGCGCATGGATTGCGCAGTGCCGTCTGGACGGGTTCGGCCGCCCCTCGCGCGAAGTGGATCGGGACGATCCGGATGTGCAGCGGACCTATGGGCAGATCAAATCGCTGATGATGCCTGCGTTTCAGGGCATGCAGAGACTGGCAGCGATGTAAGCGCCCCCCCGAAGTTCCAGATGGCCGCCGGTGTTGTCAGCCGGAGGGGGAAGCGTACAGATTTCATTTGCCCTGAGCTTGCCCACATCATGACCTTTCGGCGCAGCAGGCAAGGGTGCAATTGCGGGGCTGTGTATCGCGCGGCTGAATTGAAGGCAGGGTAAGTGAGGCGCGCGGGGCAAAGTAAGTTTTTAGGCTGGGACCTTTCTTGCAAGAAAGGTCTGTGGGGCGTTTCTTGAAGAAACGCGGGCTGGGCGGTGACGCGGTGGGGCCGTTTCTTGGAAGAAACGCCTTAGTCGAACGTGCCTGCGACGCGGCCGAGAAGCATGAACGCGCGGGCGGTCCGGGTTTCGGACAGAGCGGTTATCTCGCTGTCATTGGCGTTGGGTTCGAAGGCGGCAAAGATTGTGTCAAACTTGCGCAGGAAGTGATGCGCGGCGTCGCGGAAAATCGGGTCTTGCTTCATGCGCCCTGCCGTCAGCGCGAGAGAGGACCGATCCCGGATGCCCCCAAGGGCCGCCACGGATCGGCCGCGCTGGCCTTGCGCGAATGCGCGCCAGATCTCGGGCCGGGCGCGGTCTGGACGCAGATCATCCATATAAATTCCGTCCTGGCTCAGCAGGGTCAGCACGTCCTGAGCGGCCTGAACAAGCTGCCCGGTGCTGCGATCTTGCAGCGCGCGGCGCAGGGCGGCGAAGCCTTCCTCGTCTTCCGCCGTTTCGGGGAAGTTCATGGCGCGGATGAAATCGGCGATGGGCAGGGGCGGCGACATTTCTTCGGCTGTGGTGCCAAGGGCGAGGGCGGGTTGATCCTCTTGCACCGCCGGGGCCTCTGCGGGTGCGGGCTGCGCCGGGCGCGGCGCGTCCTTGCGGTTGGATGTGAAGGTCGCCAGCGCGGTTTCCGTCTTGCGCGCAGCAGCGGCGATTTCGTCCAGTTTGCGCGTGACCGAGGCCTCTTGCACCATCGCGCGGCCTTGGTTCTGCGAGATGTAGGACTGCCTGATCGCATCAATCGCCGTTTGCAGCCGCTGGCTTTCCTCGCGCATCACGCGGGAGGCTTTGGCCGCCGCCGCTGCGACCCAGATCATCGCTACCGGCATGAACACCGCCAGCATCGTCATCAGGAACCGCAGGCTGTCGGAGCCTTCGCCAATCGCACCGTCAGGCAGGGCGAGAAAGAACACCGCCGCGCCCGCGAGCCAGAGCAGGCTGAGCACGATGGCAATCACCTCGATTCCCGTCAGCCCGTCGCGTTTGGGCTTGTCATAGATACCAAGCGGCGTTGTCCGGCTGGGGGCCGGGGCGTCAGGCTTGGGATCGGGTGCGGATTGGGGCTGCTCGGCCATGGGCGGGATCAGACATACTGGATTGAAAGGACTTCGTAGTCCTTCTGCCCGCCCGGCGTGCGGACTTCAACCGAGTCGCCCTCTTCCTTGCCAATCAGCGCGCGCGCGATGGGCGATTTGATGTTCAAAAGGCCTTTTTCCACGTCGGCTTCGTGTTCGCCGACGATTTGCCAAGTCTTTTCTTCATCCGTGTCCTCGTCAACCACGGTGATGGTCGCGCCGAATTTGATAGCGCCGGACAGTTTGGTGGGGTCGATCACATCGGCCAGACCCAACACGCCTTCAAGCTCCTTGATCCGCCCTTCGATAAAGCCCTGCTTTTCGCGGGCGGAATGGTACTCGGCATTCTCTTTCAAGTCGCCCAATTCACGCGCTTCGGCGATGGCCTGAATGATCTCGGGGCGCTCGACGGATTTGAGGTGTTTCAGCTCAGCCTGCAGCGCATCCGCCCCTTTGCGGGTCATCGGGAACTTATCCATAGCGTCCATCCAGCGTTTGGGTTTGGGTCCGACATACCTGCAAGTTGCGGGGGTCAAATGCAAGAGGGGCTATTCCTCTTTGCACCCGGTTCCACCAATGCCGTCATCGCCGGGGATGCAATTCTCGAGTGGTGCGGTGCGAGAAATGGCGGGTTCGGTTTTGAGAACGGTTGCGTCTTCTTCGACCAGAACCGGTTCTTCCATGATCGGATCCGCGATGAGCGGTTCCGGGGCCTGCAACGGTGCGCAGGCGGTCAATAGCAGCAGGGCGAGCGCGGCCAGACGGATCATGTGGTGTCCTTTGCGAATACAAATGCGCCCGCGCGGAAGCGGTGGGTGCCTTTGGTGTTGGTTTTCATCTGTTCGGCTGTCTCCAGCATCTCTTGCATCAGGGCCATTTGCCCGGTTTGGAAGCGGGTTCTGAGGGTTTCCACGTCTTTGGCAGTGAGTTCCGACAGGTGCAAGGCGCGTTCGAATTGGGCGGCATCCGCACCGGTCAATACGTTTTCCGTGGCAGCAGCGAGGTGATCGCCCACATTGGCGGCGAGATAGGCCAGCTGAGCCTCGCTCCCGGCGGCGGGGACATAAGCGGCGGATTGCAGATGCAGCAGATCGCCTTCTTCGCGGCAGGTGCCCGCATCCAGCAGCGTATCCAGCAGAGTGCGCGGGTGGACGTCTTGGATTACTTCGCGGGCAAGCGCTTCAAAGGATGGCTCTGGCCCGGTGCGGGGCAGGGCACGGCCCGCATAGCGTGGATCGCGAGACCAGAGGGTGACCAGCCGCGTCAGAGGGCTGGGGCGGGCGGGCTTTTGAGAGAAGTTGCGCAGCCGGGCCACATCGCGGCGGTGAAGCCCGCTGAGGACCGACAACCGGCTGTCGGTCACCTTATGCCCCTGCGCTTCGACCTGCGCGATTGCCGCTTGTACGTAATGCCCTTTCAGCCGCTCTGCGAGGGCGGGAAATGTCTCGCCCCGCGCCACGAGCAGGCGGGCGAGCGCAGAGAGGATGGGGTCGAGTATGGTGAGCATGTTAATGTGTAAAATGCACATTTATCTTGACGACGGCAAGAATATTCGTCAAGCAGCTACACAAATGTGCAAAATACACATTTTTTGTAATAAGATGGAGACCCTGAGATGCTTCGAATGAAGATTGCTTGCATGGTTGCGGCGCTTACCTTGACCGCGTGTGATGTAGGGCAGATTGTAGGGGACCCGGTGATGGAGAGCCCCGTCATGGTGGAGGAGGCCGCGGCGTCAAGTGTGCGCAAGGCCGATCTGTCGATCCGCCCGGTGCCGCCGATCATTTCGCCAGAGCCGATCCCGCCCGTGCGTAAACCGCCGAGCAAGCGCAGGGCGCGTGCGGGGGTGGTCACGGCAGGCGATATTGACGACACACTGAATTTGGCGGCGTTCCAACGCTATCAACAGCGCACTGCGAAACGGACCGGGTTGCCGCGCGTGAACCTTGCTACGCCCGTGCGGCTGCGGGTCCATGCGCGGGGTAAAGGGCGGGCCGGGGTGCAGGTCAGCCTGCGCAAACAGGGCGCAGCAGAGCCGTTTTATACCGGGATGACAGGCGTAGACGGGCGATTGACGGTGTTTCCGGCGCAGTTCGGCGCGGGACGGCCCTCCACTGTGGAAGCGCGGGTGTTTTCGAGCGAAGGTTTCGTGCGCACGCATAAGGTGACCACTGGCGGCGCGCCAATGAGTATCGCGATGCATGGGCAAGAGGATTATCGGCCAGAGTTCCTCGATCTGGTGTTTGTTTTCGACACGACCGGCAGCATGGGGGATGAGTTGGCGTGGCTGACGAAAGAGTTCCGCAGTCTGATCGGCGAGGTGAGAAAAGCCGCGCCGCAGGCTGATTTGCGGTTCGGGCTGGTTGCCTACCGAGATCAGGGGGACGCGTATGTGGTGCGCAATTTCGGCTTCACACAGCAGCAGCGCGAAATGCAGCGCTGGCTCAAAAGCCTGGATGCACAGGGCGGCGGGGACTACCCGGAGGCGGCGGATGGGGCGCTGATGGCGGCGGCGGAATTGCCGTGGCGGCGCGGTTATGGGGAGCGGCTCTTGTTCCACATTGCTGATGCGCCGCCCCATAAGTCCGGTGCACGGCGGTTTCTGGACGCGGCGCGCAAGGCGGGCGAGAAAAACGTGCAAATCTTCGGGCTTGGCGCGAGTGGGGTGGCCGATGAGGCAGAGTTTTTGATGCGGCAGGCGGCGCTGGCGACGCAAGGGCGCTATGTGTTCCTGACCGATGACAGCGGTGTCGGCAACGCTCATGCCGAGCCAAAAATCGCCTGCTACCGGGTCACGCGGCTGAAATCCCTGCTCTCGCGGGTGCTGCGCTCAGAGATGACGGGGCGCCGGATTGAGGCGCGCGGGGCAGAGGTCGTCCGCTCGGTTGGCAATTACCGGAACGGGGTGTGCTTGCAATGATCGCGTTTTCGAAGCGTTGCATTTGAAGTCGTGAGGCCAGCCCCCTCCCGTCAAACCAAGGGTTCGCCTTTGGCGAAACGGGAGGATCGGGGGCTGGCCGGCGGTGCCGGGCGACACTACTTTGGATTGGTTTGATAGAAGTTGCGAAGGCGCACCGCGCTCACGCGTAGCTGACCACCTCGTATTCTATCCCGTCCGCGTCGTGGAAGTAGAAGCGGCGGCCCGGTTCGTAGTCACCGTGCTGGCCAGTTTTGAACCCATGGGCCAATATCCCGTCTTCTGCGGCGTCGATGTCATCCACGACGACGGCGATGTGGTTCAACCCGCCGACCGTGCTGTAATTGTTCTCGTTTGACCGGGCTGCGTCGGCTTCGCTGTAGAGCGCGAGATACTGCGTGTCGGTGCCCACATGCACGGAATAGCCGCTGCCATCGCGCGATGGGCCTTCCCAGCGGATGTGCCAGCCAAAGAGTTTCTCCATCCACGCGGCGGTGGCTTTGGCATCGGCGACGGAGTAGTTGGTGTGTTCGAGCATGGCGGGCATGGCTGTGTCCTTTCTGTATTGATTTTTATGTTATCCGACCTCAAGCTAACTTGAGGTCAAGAGGTTTTTTCAAGATGCTGACAATTGGGGATGTGGCGGATCGCACCGGGCTCGCGGTGTCGGCCATTCGCTACTACGAGGAGATGGGTCTGGTCGCGCCGGGGCGGAATGCGGGCGGCCAGCGGCGGTTCGCGCGCGCGGATTTGCGGCGGCTGTCTTTCGTGATGATCGCGCAAGAGTTCGGCTTCACCCTGCCGCAGATCCGGGCAGAGTTGGACCGTCTGCCAGAGGGACGCGCACCGACGAAGCGGGATTGGACGCGGATCAGCACGCGGTTTCGGGAGGAACTGGACGCGAAGATCGCGGCGATGGAAGCACTGCGGGACAGGTTGGACGGTTGCATCGGCTGCGGGTGCCTGAGTTTGGCATCGTGCAAGCTGTATAACCCTCAGGACCGCGCGCGGGCGAAGGGACCGGGGCCACGGTATTTGATGGGGGATGCGCCGGAGCAATCGGCTTCATCGTCTTGAGGTCTAAAGTTTCAAAGGACGTTTCAGAAGCGCCGCCCCGTGGGGGCGGAACGGCGCGAGCGCGGGCAGTGCCCGTTGCGCGGGAGGTCAGTTCGACGCGCTGTTCTTATTTGTGCATGCGATAACACGCCGCTCTTGCCTGTCGTTTTCAGGACTTAAATTACGCCTCGTCGTGATTGCAAATGCTGCAATGCCGCGATAGCACATTCGGAGCGAAATTTTATTGCGTGCCACGTGCGTTTTTTGTGGCGCCGCCAGCGAGACCGAAAGGGAGCCAGCCATGGCAGAGATTGAACGCGAAGCGATGGAATATGACGTGGTCATCGTCGGGGCTGGCCCAGCGGGTCTGAGCGCGGCGATCCGGCTGAAACAGCTTGATGCGGATCTGAACGTGGTCGTTCTGGAAAAAGGCTCTGAAGTGGGCGCGCATATCCTGTCGGGGGCGGTTCTGGACCCATGTGCGCTGAACGAGTTGATCCCGGATTGGGAGGCCAAAGGCGCGCCGCTGAATGTGCCGGTGAAAGACGACAACTTTTATATGCTGGGCGAGGCCGGTCAAATCCGCATCCCCAACTTCCCGATGCCGCCACTGATGAACAACCACGGCAACTACATCGTGTCGATGGGCAATGTCTGCCGCTGGATGGCGGAGCAGGCCGAAGAGATGGGTGTTGAAATTTTCCCCGGCATGGCCTGTTCGGAACTGGTCTATGGTGAGAACGGCGAAGTCAAAGGCGTCGTCGCGGGTGTCTTCGGCCTTGAGCCGGATGGGTCGATTGGTGAGAACACCGAGCCGGGCATGGAACTCCACGGCAAATACGTGTTCCTGTCCGAAGGTGTGCGCGGCTCGCTGTCCAAGCAAGTGATCGCCAAATACGGCCTCGACGACGGGAAAGAGCCGCAGAAATACGGCATTGGCATGAAAGAGATCTGGGAGATTGATCCGGCCAAGCACAAGGAAGGGTCCGTCACTCACACGATGGGTTGGCCGCTGGGCAGCAATGCGGGCGGTGGGTCTTTCATCTATCACCTTGATAAAAATCAGGTCTATGTCGGGTTTGTGGTCCACCTGAACTACAAGAACCCGCATCTTTATCCATACATGGAATTCCAGCGCTTCAAGCACCACCCGATTGTGGCGGACCTGCTGAAAGGCGGGAAGCGCGTGGCGTATGGCGCGCGTGCGATCACCGAAGGCGGCTATCAGGCGATGCCGAAACTGGTCGCGCCGGGCGTGGCACTGCTGGGTTGTTCGGCGGGCATGGTCAACGTGCCGCGTATCAAGGGCAACCACAACGCGATGTATTCCGGGATGCACGCCGCTGAAGCTGCGATTGAAGCTATCAAGGCGGACCGCGCGGGCGACGAGTTGAGCGTTTATGAGGCGGCCGTGCATGACGGCCCAATCGGCAGCGATCTGAAAAAGGTGCGCAACGTCAAGCCGCTTTGGTCCAAGTATGGTCTGGTTGCCTCGCTGGTCGGTGGCGGTCTGGATATGTGGACCAACACGATGGGCTTCTCGTTGTTCGGCACGCTCGGCCACGACAAATCCGATGCGCAAAGCACCGAGCCTGCGTCGCAGCACGTGGAAATCGACTATCCCAAGCCCGACGGGGTGCTGTCCTTTGACCGGCTGACCAATGTGTCCTTCGCCGCGACAAACCACGAAGAAAGCCAGCCTGCGCATTTGCGTCTGACCGATGACAGTGTGCCGATTTCGGTGGATTGGAAGCAATATGGCGGCCCGTCCAGCCGCTATTGCCCTGCAGGCGTGTATGAGTTCGTGCAAGACGATGAGGCCAGCGATCCTCGCTTTGTCATCAACTTCCAGAACTGCGTGCACTGCAAGACCTGCGATATCAAGGATCCGGGTCAGAACATCACCTGGACCACGCCGCAAGGGGGCGACGGGCCGAACTATCCGAATATGT
>CAZPXE010000140.1:0-5209 GCA_964590545.1 uncultured Rhodobacterales bacterium
CATCGATCTGGCCCCCGAGCTCACGACACGCGTCATCCAAGAGCTTGACCGTCGGGCCGACGAGTATATCAAGGCCACCCCCGCGCATACTGCTAGCTGCCTTGTGCATACCGATCTGATATCTGAGAACATTCTGATCTCTGGAAACAGTGTCACGATTATTGATTGGGAATACGCCAGATGGTCTCATCCGTTTTGGGATTTGGCACATTTTATCGCACCAACGACCACGCTTTGGGACAACCCACCGGCAACACCTTACCACCTGTCCGATCTGGAAGCCCTCGCGACAGGATACGTCAGCACTTTCCCGAGGTTCAGCGTCGCCGAGACCATACGCGCCGTGTCTGCGCTTGTACCGCTCGCCGCCATGCAAAGCACGCTTTGGGCCAAGGCCCAGCTTGCTGCGGCAGAAAGTGCGGACATCCCCGATTATGACAGGCTGCTGCGATACGAAATCGAAGACCTTTTCGACCCCAATGCCATTGAGCTTGCGGAGGCAGACCCGCTCTAGCCATGACGCGAGATCTGCTGGCAAAAAAAGAAGCGTCGCAATCACGCGACGCCTCTCAACACTCAGGTAAACTGAACGTTGGGAATGCGAAGCATTTGAGATTAGACCACGTGCATCTTGCGGCGCTTGAGAAAAGCGACGCCGCCCAGGCCTGTCAGCAAAAGCAAGCCACCTGCAGGAAGCGGAACCGGCGCAATGGTCTGTTCAGTCCACACGGCGTACGCAGAAGTGCCTTTGGTAGATGTGTCGAGTGTTAGAACAATTGTGGAGAGATACTCTATATCGGCCAGCGACGAAGATGACCCATAATTAAGTGCAGTTGATACCCTGAGTAAAGGTGCACTATTCGGCCACGGCCTAAACTCGTAAGGGGTGAAGATGCCAGCGAGTGCGATGTTGTTTATACCTCGCGTGAGGGATAGGTCGCTGTCAAAGTTACCCTGCGCACCATCTACGAACACGACGTCTAAAAGTGCTTGGCCTGCTGCCAAAGCTGTGGTTTCGGACTGAAACGTAAAGTCAGATATGTCGTCGCAGCCCGAGAAAATAGCGGCACAGGTTCCGTCAATGAATTCGACATCGTACAGAGTGCCCGCGACGTCCACTCCGGTTGCGCCAAACAATTCACCCGAGGCGTCCACTTGAAGGGTCGCCGCAGATGCTGTTCCTGCCAATGCCATTGCGACCAGAACGCCTTGGAAAATACTCTTCATTTTGTTGTCCTTTTGCCTTGCCGGGCTTTTCGGCTTAACCGTCGAGTATACTTTGCTCCCCGATAGTGCGCGCCCGTTAAGTGTCTATTTGCCAGAGGCTACCGGGAACCAATCACTGCAGTCCCCGGATTGATTTTTGTACAAGACCGCTCAGCCCACGCGTGCCTTGCGACGCTTGAGGGCGGCAACACCACCGAAGGCGGAAAGAAGCAGTAAGCCGCCTGCGGGTAACGGGACAGCGGAAACGGGGGTCGCCACGGCATAAGTTTGTTCTGTCGAAGTTCTAAAACTGACGGGGTAAGGGCGGGCCGGCTGATTTGATAGGCTACGATAACGCAAGCTCAATGAGAACACTTCAAAAGACGTATTGAAACTTTTTTTGAATGTGAACAAAGGTGCAACTGTTCCAAATTCGAACCCGGTTTCTTTGGAAAACTCAATCGCAAGGGCTTCGTTGCCGAACCAAATTTGGCTCTCAAGGAGCGCTTGGTTGTCGTTATATGATCCCTCGATTGTAGAAACTTCCCATTCAGTTCCGTCAACCGTGACCGTGGCAGCGGACGCTGTCATCGCCGCCGCGAAGGAAAAGCAGGCCGCAGCCGCAAGTGTCCGAAGTATCATCGTCTATTCCTTTGTGATGAAACCCGGGCCGAAACACGCGGCCCGGTGTGGTGTTTGTGTTGGGTGTTAGGCGGCGCGTTTCGTCCGACGCTTGAGGGCGGCGACGCCGCCGAAGGCGGAAAGAAGCAGCAACCCGCCTGCGGGTAGTGGGACGGGCGAGACTTCTGTCACTGCAACCTCCGCCGATGTTGCACTCCCAAAGTGTTTTTGGCTGGCCGCCGTTTCTATATTCACACCAATACGGGGATCCTGGCCCGTGTTCCTGCCTTGAAACTGATCGATTCTCACCGAGAAATCGTTATATCGGCCGCCAGCGTCGTCTATGGTTCTGCTAAATCCGCCGAAAATAAGCCTACCTTTGTCAAAAATAAATCTGTAGCCGGGTCCGCCGGCCAACGGGAATGGATTGCCACCAACGACAGAAGAGGTGAGGCTATTGACAGTAAGGCCATCAGAGGTTTCGGCTATATCGGCTGAAAAATCTGCATCGATGGTTATATCGAACGAGACATCGCCCAACTGACCGCCGGAAAAACCTCCGACAAAGTTGAAGGTCGCCGCACATGCGGAGGAACCCACCGCAAGTGTTATGCAAGCCGCAGCCGCAAGTGTTTTTAGTGTCATCTTGTTTGAACTTTTCTAGTGATCATAGCGCCCGAGCGCGCGGCCCGGCGTAATGTATGTGATATGTGCTATGCCGTAAGCCTTTTCCGGCGCTTGAGGGCGGCGACGCCACCGAAGGCGGAAAGAAGCAGCAAGCCGCCTGCAGGAAGCGGAACCGGGGCAATGGTCGATTCAGTCCACGCGGCGTACGCAGCCCTGACATTAATAGATGCGTCGAGTGCTGGGAACGCTGTGGTGAGTACAGCCACATCGGCATTCGGCAAAGATGACCCACGATTGAGTGCATTTGATACCCTGACTTGAGTTGTGCCATTCCCCAACGTCTTAAACCCGTAAGGGGTGGAGATGGCAGCAATTGCGGTGTTGTTTATACCTCTCGTCAGGGATAGGTCGCTATCAAAGTTACCCTGCGCACCATCTACGAACACGACGTCCAAAAGAGCTTGGGCTGCTGCCAAAGCTTCGGTTCCAGTTTGAAACGTGAAGTCAGAAATGTCGTCGCATCCCGAGAAAATAGCGACACAGGTTCCGTCAATGAATTCGACATCGTACAGAGTGCCCGCGACGTCCACTCCGGTTGCGCCAAACAATTCACCCGAGGCGTCCACTTGAAGGGTCGCCGCAGAACCGGCACCGGCAAGACAGGTCAATGCAACCGCCGCCAATGTTGATAGTTTATACACAAGCTTCATGGTTCAGCTTCCTTGTTTCGTACGACGGCGCATAGCGCCAAGCCCACCTAGGCCAGCAAGCAAAAACAATGCGCTGGCAGGGAGTGGGACAGCAGAGACAGGCGTGCCAACCAGCGCCCCTTTTGAAGTCTCAAGACCAACAGGTTGAACGAAGCGACTCGAGCAATCCGCGTTAAGGCATTCGTTAAAAAAGAAGCCAAACGTCAGTCCAAGCGTGCTGTTATCGAATGCACCGCCTGCATTTGTCAGGGCGGGAAAACTTCCGCTCAAAAGCTGAACGCCCGTCAAATCTGCTTGTGGAGGCGACTGAAACGCGGCGAAGACGTTCTGGTTTGGCGGAACAATACCAATCGTGTCCAACACAGAGAAGGTCGTTGGTGATGTCGCAGAGGCAGGAAGATATTGCAGACCAATATCTGAATAGGTGTTTGTATCAGCGTCGTAGGTGAATGATCCATTCACCTCGTACAACGTCTCATCCATCCCGAGCCGCGCCTCAAAGTCGACGACCCAATTGACGGGTGCCGCCTGTGCGGCGGTTCCAAGTCCCAACGCAAGACCTGTGCACAGCGCGCGTGTTGATAGGTTACGCATCAGCTTCATCGTTCAGCTTCCCTGTTTCGTGCGACGGCGCATAGCGCCAAGCCCGCCTAGGCCAGCAAGCAAAAACAATGCGCTGGCAGGGAGTGGGACAGCAGAGACGGGATCCGGGATCGGGTCCAGGTTTGTCACGGATGCCACCGCTTCGAAAACGTCGGTAAACGCAAAATCAAGAGTGCTGCTATCCTCTTCCGCAGTGGCAGAAAAGCTGACCGTGGTGCCCGGCGCGATGGCTGGCATCGACGCGTCAAACCCTGCAAGGTTCAATCTGAAAGCTTGATTTGACGCCGGAAAGGAGGGGAAAAAAACAAACTCAACAATGGCCGTGCCGCTCACGGCGCCATTGTCGATAAGTAAAAACGTCGGATTGAATGCATCCGCCAGCAGCGCCCCATTAGGCGTTCTTGTCAGCGCGAAATCACTGACGGCTTGGGTGTCTGTTTCAAGTAGGAAAGACCCGACAACCGAAAAGGGAAAATTTTGAGTTGACCCTTGAAATCGCGTGACTTCAAAGTCGACTTCCAACGTTGCTGCCTGTGCAGAAAAGGCGGTTGCTAACAGTATCGCGGATGCGGTTACGCGTGTCTTAAGCGTCATCTTTATGTCCCCATGTATTTAATAGGGACCCAACAATCGCACCCCTAAATTATAACTGGGGTCAACATTTCGGCGATCTGGGGAAAAGTCCTGAAATTTGCACGAAATTTGCACGAAATTTCATCCCGTGGAGGGCCAAAGCTGCCACAGGATTCAACCACTTAGGGAAACTTTGGCTCAGTCACTACTTACGTGGTCTGTGTGCGGGGCCGTCGTTGTGTCGGAAGGCAACCGCCCATGCCGCGCCAACCAATCCAGATGAAGTGCCCGGCTGGCGGCTGCCCGTTCCGCCAAATGCGCCTTGTCCGTCCCGGTGAGGTTCTCGGCATAGACAAGCCCGTCGTGATCGGGAAACAGGGCCATGGCCCGATCGTACAGCTCTGCGGCACGGTTATGTTGGTTCAGGATATGCGCAATGATCGCATGCAATACAAAGAACGGAAACATTCCGCTGGTGTCTGTTAGAAAACGGTCCAGATAATCGGATGCCTCTTGATAGCGTCCCAACTGCATAAGAACTTGGGTTTTGAATTCCGAAGGGGCGTGTTCGAAGCGCGCCGGATCAAGGGATTCCGCGAAAAGAAGCATCTCATGGGCTTCTTCCACCTCGCCAGAGCGCAACAGGATATAAGTCGAATTCAATAGGTTCTGCGGGTTGTTTCTAGCGACCTCAACCGCGCGCCGTGCGGATTGAATTGCGACAGCGTTGTTCCGGCCTGAATGGACAATCCCTTGTGCGATCAAGGCCGCCGGATCATCTGGACCCATGCCTACGGCGCGTTCTGAGAGGGCTTCGGCATCTGTGATAGCGCTTTGTTCGCCCTTATACCGAAACTCCATCCATGCGA
>CAZPXE010000140.1:5309-7869 GCA_964590545.1 uncultured Rhodobacterales bacterium
CATCCTCAACCCGGCGCAGGGTCGCAACGGTATCAATCCGGTCATGCCCTTTTCGAACGACACCAGACAATATGTGTCGTGCATTCCGAGCTTTCGCCGCTGAAAACGCGTCATCATCCGTGGCGTCTTCATGTTCGAACACAACGAACTGGCTGCGCTTCGTCAGGGCATCCTTGAGGTCGAGCGTTATGCCTTCCGCAAAGTAATCCAGCATCGGATCGCCGCTGACATTGCGAAACGGCAAGATCAGGATCCGAACCGCATCTTCGACATGGGGCGCTGCAACGTCTGCCAGCGCGGCCCTTGAGGCTTGGGTTTCGTAGGACTGGATCGTCGGTCGCAGTAATCGGTAACCCCGCCTTGGAACAGTATCAAGAAGGTCTCGATCAGAACCGAGCTTGCGACGGATTTCTGCGATGCATTGTACAAGGCTGTCGTCGCTTGTCGCGCGGCCTTCCCAAACCTGGGATATGAGCTCTTCCTTTGAGACGACGTCGCCCGGTCTGACGCAAAGCATCTTAAGGACTTTAGCAGAATGGTTGCGCAGCGTTCCGGTTTTCACGCCATTCTTCAACAAGTCGCCAGAACTAGGATCGAGCTCCCAACTCCCAAATTGTATTCTGCCGTCCATCACACATGCATCCAAATTCTGCGCCTGTCTCGAAACTGTAAACGTTTTCGAGCGCAGTCTAGACGTAGTTTTGGTGGTTTTTCTATGGCAATCGCGATCGTTCGAACATCTTAGTTGCGTATAGGCGATTAGAACATAGTCGAGCAGATCAACCCCAAATCATGAAATCGACATTGTTAGCAATAACTACATCCTTGGATTTGCAGTCGGATGTTAACCGGTCGCTTCAATGTCCAAACCGGATGGCTATGGCTGCCTCGAAGTCAGTTTTTCGCACCTTGCAGACATCAATACAATCTGCAGCATCGGTCACTAAGAGCCGATTTTGTTGAAAAACTCTTCCTTGATCGGCGGCCAAGCGGCTGATTCAATTCTCTCAAAGAACGGGAGGGTTGGCGATGATGGGACCGAGGCAAGAGGCGCAGGCAGCTTTGTTCTACGAGTTCTCGCTAGAGGATCACGTTCCTCATAATCACTTGGTGCGGTCGATTGATCGGTTTGTTGATCTGACCAGCGTCCGCGCGCATCTGGCGGATTTCTACAGCCATACGGGCCGCCCCTCCATTGACCCAGAGCTGCTGATCCGCATGCTTTTGATCGGATATTGTTTCGGCATTCGATCTGAGCGGCGGCTTTGCGAGGAGGTGCATCTGAACCTTGCTTTCCGCTGGTTTTGCCGCCTCGATCTGGCGGACCGCATTCCGGATCACTCGAGCTTTTCCAAAAACCGTCATGGCCGCTTCCGCGAAAGCGATCTGCTGCGCCATGTGTTCGAGACGACGGTTGCGCGTTGCATGAAGGAAGGCTTGGTTGGTGGTCAGGGCTTCGCAGTCGATGCCAGTTTGATCCATTGCCCGGCAGGCGATTGCGACGCAATCTGCCGAGAGGGGGGGCCGATGTTCAGAAGCAGAACTCAAGCAATCCCGAGGATTGGGCCGCTCGCGAGATTGATCCCGCTGATGCACCGCGTGCAGTACGCGAGTACCTCGACACTTTGGACGACGAAGCCTTCGGTGCGGCGACCACAGCCAAGCCCAAGTTCACCGCCCATGCCGATCCCGCCAGTCAATGGACGGCGGCGCGGAAAGGTCCTGCGTTCTTTGCCTATTCCGACAATTATCTGATCGATACGGACCACGGCATCATCGTGGACGTGGACGCCAGTCGGTCGAACAAGACCGCCGAGGTGGGCGCGATGCGCAAGATGCTTGATCGCACCCAAGAGCGCTTTGGCGTGAAGCCCGATTGGATCGCTGCCGATACGGCATATGGATCGTCCGAAACTCTGGTCTGGTTGGCACTGAAGCGGCAGATCCTCCCCTTCATTCCGGTCTTCGATAAGGGCGAACGGACCGATGGAACCTTCTCACGATCCGACTTCACATGGGATGATGAGAACGACCGGTATATCTGCCCGGGCGGCAAAGAAATGCGGCATACATGGCGGACCTATTCTGATCCAAAACGGAATGCACCAGTTTGGAAATCCAGAAACTACCGGGCACTGAAATCAGACTGCACAGGGTGCGCGCTGAAGGCAAAGTGCTGCCCCAACGCTGAAACGCGTTCGGTCCATCGCGATAAATATGAGATTGTCAGAGACTTTGCTCGCCAATGCACCGCCTCCGAGTTCAATCCCAAGGCTCAGGCACGACGCAAGAAGGTCGAGATGCTCTTTGCTCACCTCAAACGCATCCTCGGCCTGGGACGGCTCCGATTACGGGGGCCCTCTCGGGATCATGGCTATGCCATAACCCTGCCGGGCAGCGCATGTGGCGTCCAAGATGAATTTACCCTCGCCGCCACCGCCCAGAACCTCAGGAAACTCGCAAAGCTCAAGCCAATGGAGCCCGCCGCAGGTTGAAGCGGCGGCTGCGCCTTAGACATCTGAACAAAATCAAAATGATACATCAAACAGACGCATTGAAA
>CAZPXE010000141.1:0-7869 GCA_964590545.1 uncultured Rhodobacterales bacterium
GACCGTTGAAAAGGCAAGCAGGGCCTTCAGGTCGTGTTTGAAGATGGCAATCAAAGCGCCAAGAACCATGGTGATCAGCCCGGCGCCCGTCACCAGCACGAACCATTCCGGTGTGCCGGACAGGACGGGCCACATCCGCGCCATCAGGAATATCCCCGCCTTCACCATCGTGGCGGAGTGCAGGTAGGCCGACACCGGCGTGGGCGCGGCCATGGCGTGAGGCAGCCAGAAATGGAACGGGAACTGCGCGGATTTGGTAAAGCAGCCCAGCAGGATCAGGATCAGCGCAGGCAGGTAAAGCGGGCTATCCTGTATAGCCTCGCGGTTTTGCAGGATGACGCTGAGATCATAGCTGCCCGCAATCTGGCCAAGGATCAGCATCCCGCCAATCATCGCCAGCCCACCCATGCCGGTGACCGCCAGCGCCATCCGCGCGCCTTGGCGGCCTTCGGGCAGGTGTTTCCAATAGCCAATCAACAGGAAAGAGGACAGTGAGGTCAGCTCCCAGAACACCAGCAAAAGCAGGATGTTATCGGACAGAACGATGCCGACCATCGCGCCTTGGAACAGCAGCAGATAGGTAAAGAACTGGCCCATATTGTCCGAGCGGGCCAGATAGTTACGCGCATAGGCGATAATCAGCAGCCCGATCCCAAGGATCAGCATCGCAAAGAAGAAACCGAGCCCGTCGAGCATCAGATTGACGTTCAGACCCAGCATGGGCAGCCAGTCTATGCGCGCGGTCACGACCTCTCCGGCGAGAACGGCGGGCAGATTGCTGAGCAGGCCGATGAAGGCGGTGAGCGTGACGGTGAAAGTCACGCCCGCACAGGCCGCGCGGCCAGCTTGGTTCATCAATCCGGGTAGAAGAGCGCCTAGAAATGGCAAAGCTACGATCAAAAAGAGGGACACGGGCGCTCCGCTGGTCAGTCGTCGGAAGGGGTTGCTTAGGAATTATAATTATTCTGCATAGGCTCAAGCGAAACCGACTGCAATCGGGTGAAAAAACCGCGTCACGCCGTCTCATACCCAAAATTTGGTATGCGAGGAAGCGGCAGATAGCTTGGGCGCGCCAAAAACTGACGCGATTTGGCGTCAGTTGTGGTGAGGCGGTAACGGATTCTCAATTGCTTGGCGGCATAGAAGCCTAGATTGAAGCCCGAAGGTGAGATCGCCATGAGATGTGCATTTTCCAACCTGTGTGTTGTACTGACCGGCCTTGTTTTTCTTCTGACGAGCCCAGATTTGAGCGCGGCAGACCAGCCCAAGGACGACGCCTATTTCGCGCGTCAAAAGATAAACCTGTCTGGACGACAACGCATGTTGACGCAGCGAATGACCTCGCTTGCTTGCGTTGCCATGAGTTCCGGCAGCCCTGAGGCGATTGTGAACGCGGGCAAAGTTGCCGTCTCTGATTTTGATAGGGCCTTGAGGGGCTTAGTCGATGGGGATGAAGGTCTTGGGCTGACGCCAGAGGATGATCCTGATATCCGCGCCGACCTTGCCGGAGTGGCCGAGATTTGGAGAGAGCTTGAACCTGCGGTGCAGCAATTGCTCCACGATGATGCACACAGCGTGGTCATCAGGCAGGTGATGTCGCAGAATATCCCGGCGCTCAAACAGTCGAATGCGGCGGTGCAAAAGTTCACCAAGACTTATGGCGCCGGGGTGATAAACCCCGACACGGCCAAAACAATTGATATCGCTGGGCGTCAGCGAATGCTGTCGCAACGCATGATGAAAGAAGCCTGCTTCATTGCTGTGGGGCTCTCGCCGACAGAAAACGCGAAAGCGCTGGCGGCTACCCTCAACCTTTTCAACCAGTCGCTGGACGATCTGCGGCGCGGCAACGCAGACGCGCAGGTGATCGCGCCGCCGACCGACGAAATCGCCCAACAGCTTGACCAGGTGCGCGCCTTGTCTGAGCCCTTCACCACGGCGCTTTCTGTGCTGGAAAGTGATAGCGCCCATAGTCAGGCGCAGTTGGTCACGCTGGCCGAGCAATCAACGGCGGTTTTGAAGGCGATGCACAAGGCGGTTTTGCTCTATGTGAGCAGTTAGGCTGGGGCCAATCCGCTGAAAATCAGAAGCGGGCTGCGGATCACGCGAAAGCCCTATTTTCTGGTTGATCCCGCTGAGGTGCGCCACTAGTAAGGCGCAGATTTAAAGGCTGCGCGAGGTGCGGCCCTGTACCTTATGCGAGGAGCGAATATGCAGGTTACAGAGACGCTGAATGAAGGTCTGAAACGCGGCTATGCCATCACTGTGACGGCAGCGGAACTGGAAGGCAAGGTCAACGACAAGCTGGTCGAAGCCCAGCCGGAAGTTGAGATGAAGGGCTTCCGCAAAGGCAAGGTCCCGATGGCCCTGCTGAAAAAGCAGTTTGGTCAGCGTCTGATGGGCGAAGTGATGCAGGAAAGCATCGACGGCGCGATGCAGCAGCATTTTGAAGACAGCGGCGACCGCCCGGCGTTGCAGCCTGAGGTCAAGATGACCAATGAGGATTGGAAAGAAGGCGACGATGTTCATGTTGAAATGAACTACGAAGCTCTGCCGGAAATCCCGGAAGTCGATTTGAGCGGCATCAAGCTGGAAAAGCTGGTCGTGAAAGCAGGCGAGGCGGAAATTGAAGAAGCGCTCGGCAACCTCGCGGAGACGGCGCAGGACTTCAAAGCACGCAAGAAAGGTTCCAAGGCGAAGGATGGCGATCAGGTCGTTCTCGATTTCCTTGGCAAAGTGGACGGCGAGGCCTTTGAAGGCGGCGCTGCAGAGGATTATCCGCTGACTTTGGGCTCCAACTCCTTCATTCCGGGCTTCGAAGAGCAGTTGGTCGGTGTGAAAGCGGGCGAAGAGAAAGACGTGACCGTGTCCTTCCCGGCTGAGTATCAGGCGGAGCATCTGGCGGGCAAAGAGGCTGTGTTCACCTGTACGATCAAAGAGGTGAAAGAGCCGGTTGCCGCCGAGATCAATGATGAGTTGGCGACGAAATTTGGCGCAGAGGATCTTGCCGCGCTGAAAACGCAGATCACTGAGCGCTTGGAAGCCGAGTTTTCGGGGGCTGCGCGCGCTGTGATGAAGCGTGGCTTGCTGGATGAGTTGGACAAGGCGGTGAAGTTCGACCTGCCCCCGACGCTGGTGGACGCGGAAGCCAAGCAAATTGCGCAACAGCTGTGGCGCGAAGAAAACCCTGATGCCGAGGGCAATGACAACCCAGATGTTGAGCCAACGGATGAGCATAACTCGCTCGCCGAACGCCGCGTGCGTCTGGGCCTTTTGCTGGCCGACATGGGCCAGAAAGGCGAGGTTGAAGTGACCGATGCCGAGATGAGCCAAGCAATTTTCCAGCAGGCGCGTCAGTATCCGGGTCAGGAACGTCAGTTCTTTGAATTCGTGCAGCAAAACCAGCAGATGCAACAACAAATCCGCGCGCCTTTGTTCGAGGACAAGGTGGTTGATCAAGCCTTTGAGAAAACCGATGTGACGGAAAAAGAAGTGTCCAAAGACGATCTGCAAAAAGCTGTTGAGGCGCTTGAAGAAGAGTAAATCTTTGACGGTGTTTCGCTGCTGAGGCTTGCTTCACGGCGTCTTACGCAGACTTTCTCGAAAAATTACCCCGCGGAACATAAAGTTCGGCGGGGTTTTTTATTGCATGGAATGTAAGACGCAGCGCGGTGCACGCTACCATTGCAAACGGTGCGAGACGCCGAATTCGAGATTTGGGCTCGTTTCCCTGTCCGGTGCTGCGGGCGCGGATCGCAGTGCGTGTTTAAGGCGCAAGCCGAGCGACAGGGTTTGGCCAGCGCGGATTCTGTGGCGTGCATCAAGGCGTAGACCTGCATAGCTTGATAATGCCTTGGTGGCGTAATGTTGTTCGGAAAGAGATGTGTTTCCGCTGATCATCCCGATTTCAACGCCGGTCGAGATATAGACGTTCCTGTTCCATTGCGCCGCCCCAAGAAAACTCAAGGCCAGATCATTACTGTGCAAGTATGCCGCGTCGCTGGAATTGGGTGAAGAAAGCTCAATTTGCCAGTTCAACCGAACATTGCCACCTACCGTGATGCTCTGCGGCGAAACGGTTTGAGGCTGGCTGGGTGCCTGAAAGGCTAGGCCATAGGCGGCGGAGAGGCGTCCATGGTCCTGAAACGCTGCGTCGCCATAGCTTACACCTTCGCCAAGGGTCTGCGCCGGAAGGGACTGCGGCAGCAGGAGTGAGAGAGCAAGAGCGAAGGCAGCTTTCACGAGGCAAACTCCATCGAGCCTCTGCCGCTGAAGGGAAGATGCGGCAGGTAGGTAAAATTTGCCACAGATTCTGAAAGGACTGGTTAACGCGCTGCAAAATTCAGTCGCTCAAATAGAAAAAAGGCCGCGCATCGCTGCACGGCCTTTCAAATGCTTAAAACGGATGCAAAGCCTTAGGAGGCTGGTGCATCGTCCTCGCCGCCTTCGGCAGGCGTGCCGGTTTCGATCCCGGCGGAAGCTGCCAAGTCATCGTCGTCGGACGCGGCCGCACCGATGTCTTCGAAGAGCTCCTGAATTTCAAACTCAGCAGCGGCTTCTTCCTCGGCGGCCAGTTCCTGAATGGACTTGCCGGAGGCTTGCAGTTGGGCTTCTTCCGGCGAGCGGGCGACGTTCAGCTGGATCGTCACGTCGACTTCCGGGTGCAGCTTCACATGCACGTCGTGCAGGCCAAGCTCTTTGATCGGCGCTGTGATGACGATTTGCTTACGATCGATGGTGAACCCATCTTCCGTTGCCGCATCCGCCGCGTCACGGGTGGTGACGGAGCCATAGAGGTTGCCGCCATCAGATGCCGAACGGATCACGATGAATTGCTGACCATCCAGCTTATCACCGAGCGCTTCGGCTTCTTTGCGGGTTTCCAGGTTGCGGGCTTCGAGTTGCGCTTTGCGCGCTTCGAAATCGGCAATGTTGGCTTCAGACGCGCTTAGCGCCTTTTTCTGCGGCAGCAGGAAGTTGCGTGCATAGCCCGGCTTAACGTCGACGACGTCGCCCATCTGGCCCAGCTTTGCGACGCGCTCAAGAAGGATAACTTGCATTGGCCTGTCTCCTTACTTCACAGCGTAGGGCAGCAGCGCGAGGAAACGGGCGCGTTTGATGGCACGGGCCAGCTCGCGTTGTTTCTTGGCGGATACTGCGGTGATCCGGGACGGGACGATTTTGCCACGTTCGGAGATGTAGCGTTGCAGCAGACGTGTGTCCTTATAGTCGATCTTTGGCGCGTTTTCGCCAGAGAACGGGCACACTTTGCGGCGACGGAAAAATGGTTTTGCAGCCATGGTTTACAATCCTTCTCGCTTAGCGACGCTCGCGGCGGTCGCCGCGTTCTTCGCGTTTTTGCATCTGCACGGAGGGCAGCGGCGCGTGCTCGTCAACCTTGATCGTCAGAACGCGCATCACGTCATCATGGAGCCGCATCAGGCGTTCCATTTCCTGCACGGCAGTGGCCGGTGCATCAGAGCGCATATAGGCGTAGTGGCCTTTGCGGTTCTTGTTGATTTTGTAAGCCATGGTTTTGACACCCCAATACTCGTGATCCACGAGTGAGCCGCCATTGTCGGTCAGCACGGTGCCAAAATGTTCGATGAGCGCTTCGGCCTGTGTGTTGGACAGGTCCTGACGCGCGATCATCACATGCTCATAAAGAGGCATGGTCAGTTTCCACTTCTATCAAGGCGCATTTCAAAGACGGGGCCATCTGGTCCGGTGCGGCCCTGTCACGAGAGACTGCGCGGTTCATATGCGATGCACCGGATGGGGCCTTATAGACGGATAGGGCAGGGGATCAACCCGCAAAACATGGATTATCTGCGTTGCGCGTGGCGTTTTTCGTTGACCCGGCAAGCACCGCCCAGACATCACCCGGTCTGTGCCCGATCTGTGCCGCATTCCCGCCGGAATCTTCCCGTTAACTACAACCAGTCGGTGAAACATCGGCGGGAGAATATGGGGAACAGAACATGACACTAACGAGCGAACAGGCGTGGGGTGATCCGCCGAGATTTGCAAAAGCTGACGCGGTGACGTTGCGGGCCACTGGGGGGCATCGCTTTATCCTGCGGGGTACTCAGAGATTTTTCGGAGCCAGTTTTTCCGTTGCGGCTTTGGCACTGTGGCTTTTTCCAATTGCGAATGGCAGTGCCGCCGAGCTTCTTTGCAAGCTGATGGTGACGCTTGTGCTGGGCTTTATTGGCGCCAGTTTATGGCAGTCCGGAAGCCCAACACCGACACCGGAACTTGAGATTGATTTGGTTCGTCGCGAGGTGCGTTTGGTGCGCTGGTATGGGGAGACGAAATCGCTGGTTACACGCCGCCGGTTCCGCGATCTTTCAAAAACCGAGTTTGACGATCTGAACGTGCGGCTGTGGGATGATGAGGGCGACTTGCTAGCCGAGTTGACCTTGCCGGATATGGCGGCGCTGGACAACTTGCGGCGCAGCATTGAGGAAAGCCAAAAGCGCGTGCCATTGGCTGCATAAGCAGCACACACGCATTTTGGAGGGGAGCGTGGTCCGTTGTATGCGGGCCGCGCTTTTCGTTCGGGGGTAGAAAATCACGTGTTGATACTGCGTAACACCGCACGGTTAAGAATTATTCGGCGCGGCTATGTTCGCAGATGCGCACAACATGTTGAGCATTGCAGGATTGTCCCGCGCCGGGTTTGCCCCATTTTGACGGCATCTCAACCCGAAATGGAGTTCAATCTATGAAACCCCTTCTATTCGCCGCCGCTCTGGCACTGCCTGCAACCGCCGCTTTGGCCGCTGATAAATATGTGCTGGATTCCAGCCATAGCCAAATCATCTTCTCGTATAAGCACCTTGGCTTTTCAACAACTTACGGCATGTTCTCGGGCTTTGAGGGCGAGATCATGTTTGACGAGGCAAACCCTGCTGCGTCCAGCGTGAGCGTGTCGATGCCGGTCAAGTCCATGTTCACCGGCTGGGAGAAGCGCGACGGGCACTTTATGTCGCCAGATTTCTTCGGTGCGGCGGACGGTGATCTGGTCACATTTACGTCAACTGGCATCGAAGTGACGGGTGAGAGCACCGCTGTGATCACGGGCGATCTGACGATGAATGATGTGACCAAGTCGGTGGCGCTTGATGCGACGCTGAACAAAACCGGCCAGCACCCGATGGCGGGCAAGGCCTGGGCGGGCTTTGATGCGACCACGACGCTGAAGCGGTCCGATTTCGGTGTAGGCGCATTTGCCCCGGCGGTCAGTGATGAGTTGGCTGTGACCATTTCCATCGAGGCGATGAAGGCTGATTAAACTCAGTCTCTGACGAATTAAGAGCCCCGCCGGACAAAGGTTCGGCGGGGCTTTTTTTATTGTCGGGTTGCGCGGTTGCGCGGTTACTCGGTGCCCCGCGTCGCGGTCAGCTCGATCAGCACATCCACGGCGAAGGCCAGCGAGCTTTCGTCCGGCATGTTTGCGCCGATGCCGAAATCCATACGGTTCAGGGTTGTGCGCGCCACCAGTGTCGCTGTGTCATCCCGCAGGGTTAGTTCCAGAGGAAGGGTCACCGGCACTTCGGCAGATTTCAGCGTCAGCGTGCCGCGCGCCTCGTACCCGTCGGGGACGGTGACGATCTCGGCGGTATATACGGCAGTGGGATGGGTTTCGGCGTCGAAGAAATCAGGCCCCATGGCTTGGCCAGTCACCGAGCCGAGGGTGAGCGAGCCGATGGACATGGTCGCCGTGACCGCGCCCGCCTTGCCTTGGGGCAGGTCTGGGTCGAAGGCGATCTCGGCGGTCCAGTCGGCGAAATTGCCCGCGACCTTGCCGCCGAATTGTGTGATTTCGATGCCAACGATGCCTTCGCTCACCTCCCATTCAGAGGT
>CAZPXE010000142.1:0-5425 GCA_964590545.1 uncultured Rhodobacterales bacterium
CCGCCTCCATGGCCAGGACCTGCTTGCGAAGTCGCACGTACTCGTCCGAAACAGCAGTCGCCAATTCCAGCACCGTCTCATCCCCCACGGGCGCGCTTTCCTGCCGGGCGAAGGCGCGCAAACTGCGGATGATCCGCCCCATCCGATGGGCGAGGTCCGAGATGCGGGCGAGGTTGTCGCGCGCTTTGTCTGGCTTTTCACGATCAAGGAACGCCGTCCCGTTTTCGGCAAAAGACTGAATCGCCATCAGCGGCTGGTTCAATTCGTGACTGATCCCCGCTGACATCTGCCCCAGCGCCGACAGCTTGCCCGCCTGCACCAATTCCTGTTGCGCGCGGGTAAGACGCGCCTCGGCCTCCTCCCGTTCGCGAATTTCGCTGCGCAGCTTTTCGTTGGTCTCGGACAGCGCGCGGGTGCGGGCGGTGACGCGCGCCTCAAGCGCTGCGTTGATCTGCGCGAGGTTTCGGCGACGTTCGGTGACCAGAAACAGCACCGCCCCAAAAGCGAGGCACAGCGCCACCAGCGCCGCCGCCTGCAAGCCCGCCAGCCGCAGCGCCGGGCGAATATCCACCAGCGCCTCTGCTGTCATATCGATCACCGCCAGCGGACGGACGATATGCAGCGCCCGTTCCGGCAGATATGGCCCCCAACCCAGCTGCCAAACCTCATGACCGGCCACATCGTTTGCCTCGAACGGAAGTTCCGGCCCCTTTGGTGGGCGCAGCCCCGGACTGCCTTGCGGGCGCACCCAGTAGGTCAGTTCCGATCGGTTTGAGATGAAGACGAGCCCTGTTTCATCGGTAAAAAACACCGGCTGTTTTGCACCGGGCCAATCCCATTCGATTTCCGCGATATCGGCCGCGACCACCACGGCCCCCTTCACCTGCCCATCGGGGCCGAAATGCGGGGCGGCGAAGTAATAAGCGCGCTGCGGTACCAACCCGCTGACCGCGTGATCTGCCCCCAGCGCCCCGTTGAGGGCGCGGCGCAAGAGGCGGTCAATTTCCACTTGCCCGCCAGCAAGCCCCCGCGCGGAGGCACGGATATTGCCAACCCGGTCGACGAACATCACCTCAAGCGCGGCCGTTTTGTCGGCCACACGTTGTAAAAGTCGCTGCGCTGGTTCGGTATCGCGCCCGACAGATACTGCAGCAATTTCCGGGTGATCGGCCATCAGCACAGCCAATTCGCGGTATCGCTGCAACTGCCCCGTCACCCGGTCGGAAGCCAGCGCCAGATCCGCTTCGCCTTGCTGCGCGAGTTGCCCCAGCGCCGCCACATAGCCCACGCGCCACATGCCCAGACCCAGCGCAGTTACGCTGATCAGAAAGGCGGCGATCATCACGCGGCGAGAGGTGGGGCGCAGGCTCATTGCCGCATTCTATTGCACATCCACTTGAAATTGCCAGCGAATGCGCGCACCCCTAGCCCCATGATAACGCTACACCAATCGCTGACCGAGGACAGCTTCGTCCAAAACCCCTACCCTTTCTATGACCGCGCCCGCGCTGCTGGCCCTGTCGGAATGTGGGAAGAGATGGGCATGCTCGCCGCGTTCGACCACGCCACCGTTTGCGCTCTGCTGCGAGACCGGCGGCTGGGGCGCACCCCGCTTGAGCCACGTCCTGCACCGGAGCATCTGGGCCCTTTTCGCGCGCTGGAGCACGACTCGCTGTTGGAATTGGAGCCGCCGCGCCACACCCGGCTGCGCGCACTGGTGCTGCGCGCATTCACATCGCGCCGGGTGGCCCATTTGCAGCCCGATATCGCCGAAATCACGGCTGAGTTGATCGCAGCTTTGCCCCGTGATGCGCCCGTCGACCTGATCCCCAGCTTCTGCCAGCCGATCCCTGTTCGGATTATTGCCCGGCTGCTCGGCGTGCCGGAAAGCCTCGCGCCAGACCTGCTGGCTTGGTCGCGCGATATGGTCGCGATGTACCAAACTGGCGTGACGCATGACGTGGAAGTCCAAGCAGGCCGCGCGGCGCAAGAGTTCACCGACTTTATGCGCGGCTACATTGACGAGCGCCGCGCCGCCCCGGCCGATGACCTGATCACCGAACTAATCGCCGCCGAGGAAGACGGGGAGCGGCTCAGTACAGACGAGATGATCTCCAACTGCATCCTTCTTCTCAATGCAGGTCACGAAGCGACCGTTCACTCGCTGGGCAATGCGGTGCGGGTTCTACTCGAGGAAGGCGCGGCGCCGACCGAGGCCAACACCGATGCCGTGACCGAAGAGTTGCTACGCTACGAGGCCCCTTTGCATGTCTTCACCCGCTTTGCCTATGAAAAGGTTGAGCTGCCCGGCGGCCATGCCCTTCAGCGCGGGGACGAAATCGCGCTGGTCCTCGGCGCAGCCAATCGCGACCCGGCTGTCTTCAAAAACCCGCACAGCTTCGACCCGGACCGCCCTACACCGAAACATACCAGCTTCGGCGGTGGGCTGCATTTCTGCGTCGGCGCGCCGTTGGCCCGCGCGGAGATTGCAACCGCGCTGGCAATGCTGTTCCATGCGTTCCCTCAGATGGCGCTGGCGCAAGAGCCGCGCTATGCGAATAGCTACCATTTTCATAAGCATGACAGGCTGATGTTGCGCTTGGGCTAGGCCGTAGCCTCCCCTCTCATCGCGCTCTTCGAAGGCAACTGCCGGGCAATGGGCGAGCGTTTATTGGGCCAATCAAAATTCCGCAGCGGCCTCCGTCTTCGCTTGGCTGAAAAAACTCCCGCCGGAGGCTCCCCCGCTCACAAAGGCAGCGCGATGGTCGACTTGATCTCTTCCATCGACAGCAGCGCCGTCACATTATGCACGCGGACCTCGGAAATCAGCGCCTGATAGAATTCATCATAAGCGCGGGCGTTCTTCACGCGGACCTTCAGGATATAGTCGATATCCCCTGCCAGCCGGTGCGCTTCTTGCACTTCTGGGCGGTCTTGCAGGGCCTTGAGGAAGCGCGCCTGCCATTCGGCCTCATGCTCGGATGTGCGGATCAGGACGAAAAAGCAGGCCTCGAACCCCAGCGCCTCCGCGTCGAGGAAAACTGTGGTCTGCCCGATCACCCCACCCTCGCGCATTTTGCGGATGCGGTTCCACACGGGCGTCTTCGAGGAGCCCACCGCCTTGGCGATTTCATCAAGAGATTGTGAGGCGTCTTGCTGCATCTGCGAGAGGATTTTCCGATCCATCTCATCTATCCGAACGGCCATTCTATTCCCTCGCCCCTGCGTTGTGCTTCGTTCCGCTTTTCGCAACAGATGGAACGAATGTCCTTATCTATCGCGGGTACTGGCGCTATATCGGAATATTTTCCTATATCAAAGGGAGATTTTAGCGAGGCCAATGCCATGGATCACTTCCCGATATTCCTGTCGACCGCCGGGCGGCGGATTGTCCTGTCTGGCGGAGGCGCGGCGGCAGAGGCGAAGCTGCGGCTGCTGTTGAAGACCGAAGCGCGGCTGACTGTGTTCGCCGAAGACCCGTCCGAAACTTTGCAAAACTGGGCGGACGAAGGGAGTCTGACGCTGATAGGTCGGCGGATGGAGCCGGGCGATACGCTCTGCGCGGCGCTGTTCTATGCCGCTGATGAGGACGAGGTCGAGGATGCCCGCACCGCTGCCATCGCCCGCGCAGACGGTACGTTGGTGAACATCGTCGACAACCTGCACGCCAGCCAATTCATCACCCCTGCCATCGTGGACCGCGACCCGGTGACAATCGCCATCGGGACCGAAGGCGCGGCCCCGGTTTTGGCCCGCGCGATCAAGGCCGATTTGGAAGAACGCTTGCCTGCTGAGTTGGGCCTGATGGCGCGCGTTGGCAAAGCGTTTCGCAGCGCGGCAGAGGCGCTGCCCTTTGGCCGCGCGCGCCGGGACTTCTGGCGCGATTACTATTTCACCTCCGGCCCCCGTGCCGCCGATCAAGGCAAGCGCGGGCTGATGGAAGTGCTACATACCCGGCTCAACGCGCACCTGACCCGCGAGGCGCGCGAGGGGCACGTGGCCTTTGTCGGCGGCGGTCCGGGCGATCCGGACCTCCTGACACTGAAGGCCCGCAAGGCGCTGGATGAGGCGGATGTGGTGATCCATGACCGATTGATTTCAAAAGGAATTCTGGAACTCTGCCGCCGCGAGGCCGTGATGATCGACGCGGGCAAGGAAGGATTTGGCCCGTCGATGACGCAAGAGCGGATCAACGAATTGATCGTAGAACACGCCCAGACCGGTGCGCAGGTCGTGCGCCTGAAGGGCGGCGATGCCACCGTTTTCGGACGGCTGGATGAAGAGATTGACGCGGTATCCGAGGCGGGCATCGGTTGGCATATCGTACCGGGGATCACCTCGGCCTCTGCCGCCGTGGCCGCGATTGGGCAAAGCTTGACGCAGCGGGGGAGGAACGCCTCTGTCCGGCTTCTAACGGGCCATGACATGAAGGGCTTTGCGGATCATGACTGGCGCACATTGGCTGCCCCGGGTCAGGTCGCCGCGATCTATATGGGCAAGAAGTCGGCGCGCTTCATCCAAGGCCGCTTGCTGATGCACGGAGCGGATGCGAGCACGCCTGTCACCGTGGTCGAAAACGCCTCCCGCCCCGATCAGCGCATTTTGCAGACCACGCTGGGCGAGATGGAGCCGACCATCAGCAACGCTGACCTCTCTGGCCCTGCCCTCACCTTCTATGGCCTCGCGCCCCGTGCTGCGCAGGCCGCGATTACCACCATCCCCGCCGCACAGGAGGCGCTTTAGATGCCCAAACCATTCACTCACAAAGTCGTCACCGCCAATGACCTGCTGAAAGGCGATGTGGTCTATCAAACCGAAAACGGCTGGACCCGCGATCTGCGCGCCGCCGAAGTGCTGAGCGATGAGGCCCATGCGGATCTGCGGCTGATCGAAGGCAGCCAGCAAACCAGTGCAGTTGTCGGCGTGTACTTGGCCGATATGGACGCCTCAGACGGCGTACCAACGCCCACCCATTTCCGCGAAGATTTCCGGGCCACAGGGCCTTCAAACTACGCGCACGGAAAACAGGCAGAGCAAGAGGCAGGACAAAACCATGTATAAATACAACAACTTCGACGAACATTTCCTCGCCGCCCGCAATGCGCAATTCCGCCAGCAGGTAGAACGCCGCATCAGCGGCGCACTGACCGAGGACGAGTTCAAACCGCTGCGCCTGATGAACGGGCTTTACCTGCAACTGCACGCCTACATGCTGCGCGTTGCGATCCCCTATGGCACGCTGAACAGCGCGCAGATGCGGCAACTGGCCTATCTCGCCGAGCGCTGGGACAAGGGGTATGGCCATTTCACCACGCGGCAGAATATCCAGTATAACTGGCCCGAATTGCGCGATGTGCCCGATATGCTCGATGCGCTGGCCGAGGTGGGGCTGCACGCGATCCAAACTTCTGGCAACACGATCCGC
>CAZPXE010000142.1:5435-7822 GCA_964590545.1 uncultured Rhodobacterales bacterium
CAACGTGACGGCGGACCATTTCGCGGGCGCTGCGGGGGATGAGGTTGCCGACCCGCGCCCCTATGCGGAATTGATCCGGCAATGGTCGACCGACCACCCGGAATTCCAGTTCATGCCGCGCAAATTCAAGATCGCCGTGACCGGGGCCGAGGCAGACCGCGCGGTGATCAAGGCGCATGACATTGGCCTGCGGGTGAAGCAGCATGACGGCGTTTTGGGCTTCGAAGTGCTGGTTGGCGGCGGTCTGGGCCGCACGCCAATGATCGGCAAAGTGCTGGCAGCGTTCGTGCCCGAGGCGGATATTCTGCCCTATCTGGAAGCCACTGTGTCAGTCTGGAACCAGATCGGGCGGCGCGACAACAAGTATAAGGCGCGCATCAAAATCACCGTGCATGAGGTCGGGATTGATGCAATCCGCGAACAGGTCGACGCGCGCTTCGCCGCCATTCGCCCCTTGTTCAAAGGCATCGACCAGACGCTGCTGTCGGACATCAAATCTCACTTCCAAGCGCCTGATTTCGCGCAAAAATCAGAAGAACCATTTAAAGTGGCCTACCACGAAGACCCGGTATTCCGGGCTTGGGCCGACACCAACCTCGCCCCCCACCGGTCCGAGGGGTACAGCATCGTCACCATCTCGCTGAAAAAGCAAGGCGCGACGCCCGGCGATGCCACCGCAGAACAGATGCGGCTGATTGCGGATCTGGCCGAGCAATACGGCCATGACGAAATGCGCATCAGCCATGAGCAGAACGTAATCCTGCCCCATGTCCACCGCGCCGATCTGCCCGCGATCCATGCGGCGCTGCGCCAAGCAGATTTGGCAACCGCCAATATCGGTCGCATCTCCGATATCATCGCCTGCCCCGGCATGGATTACTGCGCGCTGGCCACCGCCCGGTCCATCCCCATCGCCCAGCAGATCGCGACCCGCTTTGATGAGCTGAAGCTGGAGCATGAGATTGGGCATCTGCAAATCAAAATCTCCGGCTGTATCAACGCCTGCGGGCATCACCATGTGGGTCACATCGGCATCCTCGGCCTCGATCGAGCGGGGGTGGAGAACTACCAGATCACCCTTGGCGGCGATGCAACGGAAACCGCCGAAATCGGCGCGCGTGTTGGGCCGGGCTTCTCGGCAGAAGAGATCATTCCGGCCATCGAGCGGCTGGTCTATGCCTATCTCGACCTGCGCGAAGATGAAGATGAGACATTTCTGACCGCCTATCGCCGCGTCGGCAAGGACCCGTTCAAAGCGGCGCTTTACCCCGAACACGCGGTGGCGGCGGAATAATGTCTTTCCTTCCGCCGAACCGGCACGATTATCACCCGGGCAAGGCCGAGACGCTGGCCTCGCACGCCGATGCGCTGAACCGCCAGTTCCGCCACCATTCGGCCCATGACGTGATGCATCACGCGCTGAAAGGCATGGGCGATGTGGCGCTGGTGTCGTCCTTCGGAGCCGAATCGGTGGTGCTGCTGCATATGGCGTCGCGGGTGGATAAAGCGCTGCCGGTGCTGTTTCTGGACACCGAAATGCTGTTTCCTGAAACGCTGGCCTATCAGCAAGAGGTGACGCGCGCACTTGGCCTGACCGGGGTGCTGATCCTGCGCGCAGGCGACACGTTTGAGGGCGATCCGCGCCGCGACTTGCACAAGACGGATACCGACGCCTGCTGCGCTCTGCGCAAAACCGCCCCGCTGCAAAACGCGCTGCGCAGTTTCGATGGCTGGATTACCGGGCGCAAGCGGTTCCAATCCGGCACGCGCGCTGCGCTGAACTTCTTTGAGGTCGAGACCGGCGCACCCCGGATCAAGATCAACCCGCTCGCCCATTGGACGCCAGACGACGTGCGTGACTACATGGCCGAAAACCGCCTGCCGCGTCACCCGCTGGTGGCCAAGGGGTATCCGTCGATTGGCTGCGCGCCCTGCACATCTGCCGTCAAGGAAGGTGAAGATCCGCGCGCAGGCCGCTGGCGCAACACGGAAAAAGAGGAATGCGGCATCCACTTTATCGATGGCAAACTGGTCCGCATAGGAGCGTAAGATATGACACAACTGATCAACGATACCGGCTTTGTGGCCGACGACTGGACCGCCCCCATCACACCGCTGGGCGAGGCAGCAAATGACGTGCAAGCGCTGGACGTACCTGCAGATGCAGACCCGTCGGGGGTGCCGCTGAATGCCGGTCTGATCCGCGTCGATTTCCCCAGTTCCGCCGATGGGCGCGGCTTTACCATCGCCCGCGTGCTCCGTTTGCGCGGGTATCAAGGGCGGCTTCGGGCGCATGGGCATGTGCTGTCGGACCAATACGCCATGGCCCGCCGCGTCGGCTTTGACGAGGTCGAAGTGCCAGGCGATATCGCCGCCCGCCAGCCCGA
>CAZPXE010000143.1:0-7768 GCA_964590545.1 uncultured Rhodobacterales bacterium
GACCCCAGATGTTTTCACCCATCCGGCGATCAAGTTTGTACTTGGCAGACGTGCGTTTGGTCACGGCTGTTCTCCTTCTCTTATTATGCTTCCACAACTTGTCCTAAAAGTGAGAGCCACTTTTAGGGTCGTGGACAGCGGAAGGGCGTTGTCCTCTCTTCGGATTTGGCCGAAGCGACAGGGTTCCTCTTGCGAGGGCCTCCAACACCAATGAAGCCGCGCTTATACGCGGGTTTGAGAGGGAGTCAACGCATCCCAAGCGGTTTCTAGCGTTTGGCCAGCGCCGCACATTCCGCGTGACGCGGGCAGGTCACCAGATGATCGTTCACCAGCCCCATCGCCTGAATTGCCGCATAGACAATCGTTGGTCCGCAAAACCGGAAGCCCGCCTTCTTGAGATCCTTCGACAACTGCTGCGAGAGCGGGGTGAAGGCGGGCACATCCGCCAGCGTCTGCCACTGATTCTGGATCGGCGCGCCATCCACATATTTCCAGAGAAATTGATCGAACCCCTCGCCTTCCGCGATCTTCAGATAGGCTTGCGCATTGCCAATCGTGGCTTCGATCTTGCCGCGATGCCGCACGATGCCGGGGTTTTGCAGCAAGGTTTCGACCTCTGCCTCGCCCCAGCCCGCAATCACTTCGGGATCGAACCCAGCAAAGGCCTCGCGGAAGTTATCCCGTTTTTTCAATATGGTGATCCAACTCAGCCCGGCCTGAAAGCCATCAAGGATCAGCTTCTCCCACAACGCACGCGCATCCCATTCCGGCACGCCCCATTCGGTGTCGTGATAGTCGTGATAAATCGGATCGCCCCCGGCCCAGCCACATCTTTCCACGCGGAACACCTCCTGAACAAAATGAGAATCTTTAAGGAGATGTTAGCTGACTCGCGCAAGACTGCACCCGGAAAAAACGTGCACTGAGGTTAATTCGCTCGTGAGGAAACTTAGCAAACGTGAACGGGCGGACTTGCCCCCCGGGGCCGACAGCCCACTTGAAGCAGCTGTTACCACGCGTGACGGTGATGTCATGAATATGGTCACGCAAGCGGTCGCGCATAATGAATGCATGCTGGCCTTCCAACCGGTCGTGCGCGCCAACATCAAAGACGCCGTCGCCTTTCATGAGGGGCTGATCCGTGTTCTGGATGGAACGGGCCGTGTGATCCCTGCCAAAGACTTCATGCCGCAGGTTGAAAATACTGAACTTGGCCGCGATATCGACGTGGTCGCGCTCAACAAGGGCTGCCAAGCCCTGCACAAGGTTCCGTCACTGCGCTTGTCGATCAATATGTCCGCGCGCTCCATCGGCTATGGCCCATATTACGAGATGTTGGATCGCTGGCTGCGCCGCGATGACAGTATCGGCCCGCGCCTGATCCTTGAAATCACTGAAAGTTCGGCGATGAACGTGCCGGAACTGGTGATCGACTTTATGGACCGGCTACAAATGAACGGCGTTTGTTTCGCGCTTGATGATTTCGGCGCAGGCTTCACGGCGCTGCGCTATTTCAAGGACTTCTTCTTTGACGTGCTCAAAATCGACGGTCAATTTGTGCGCGGTATTTCCAAAGATCCCGACAACCTGACTTTAACCCGCGCGATGATCACGATTGGTCAGCAATTCGATATGCTCACCGTCGCGGAAATGGTCGAAACTGCCGAAGATGCCGAGGTTCTGCGCTCGCTCGGCGTGGATTGCCTGCAAGGCTTCTACTTCGGTGCACCCACGACCCAGCCCGCCTGGCTTCCAGCCACCAATCCGCACTCGCGGCGGATGGCCTAACCGCGCGAGCGTCGATCACAGGGCGAACCTTCGTCCTGCGACAAAATACCTGAGACACCCTGCTATTGTCGTGCCCCCCGCTTCGCTGTATTGCAGCATCGAGTTTGGTGATGCGGTGGGCATCGAACCATTTTTTCTGGCCTGCCGCTCTGAACAGACGATGCAAAAGGCAGAGGAATCTAAAACATGACAAATGTGGTGATCGCATCCGCAGCGCGGACCGCCGTTGGCAGCTTTGGGGGATCGTTTGCGAATACGCCCGCCCATGATCTTGGCGCAGCCGTGATCGAAGCGGTTGTTGACCGCGCAGGCGTCGACAAGGGCGAGGTCAGTGAGACCATTCTGGGCCAAGTGCTCACCGCAGCCCAGGGTCAGAACCCAGCCCGTCAGGCACATATCAATGCAGGCCTTCCGCAGGAGTCTGCGGCTTGGGGCATCAACCAGGTTTGCGGCTCTGGCCTGCGCGCTGTGGCGTTGGGTGCGCAGCATATTCAATTGGGCGACGCGGACATCGTCGTCGCAGGTGGTCAGGAAAATATGACGCTCTCGCCTCATGCCGCGCACCTGCGCGCCGGGCAGAAAATGGGCGACATGAAATACATTGACACCATGATCCGCGATGGCCTGTGGGACGCGTTCAACGGCTACCACATGGGTCAAACGGCTGAAAATGTTGCGGAAAAATGGCAAATCTCCCGTGATATGCAGGACGAATTCGCGGTTAGCTCGCAAAACAAAGCCGAAGCGGCGCAGAAAGCGGGCAAATTCGCCGATGAAATCATGCCCTTCATCGTGAAAACCCGTAAAGGCGACATCACCGTCGACAGCGATGAGTATGTCCGCCATGGCGCAACGATGGACGCAATGGCCAAACTGCGCCCCGCTTTCGCCAAGGATGGCTCCGTCACCGCCGCAAACGCTTCCGGGCTCAACGACGGCGCCGCCGCGACCTTGCTGATGAGCGCCGAGAACGCCGAAAAGCGCGGCATCGAGCCGCTTGCACGCATTGCATCCTACGCCACAGCAGGTCTTGACCCGTCGATCATGGGCGTCGGCCCGATCTATGCCTCGCGCAAAGCGTTGGAAAAAGCCGGTTGGTCCGTTGACGATCTGGAGCTTGTGGAAGCCAACGAAGCCTTCGCCGCGCAAGCCTGTGCTGTGAACAAGGACATGGGGTGGGACCCCGCCATCGTGAACGTGAACGGCGGCGCGATTGCGATCGGTCACCCGATTGGCGCGTCTGGCTGTCGCGTTCTGAACACGCTGCTGTTCGAAATGAAGCGACGCGACGCCAAGAAAGGCCTCGCCACCCTCTGTATCGGTGGCGGTATGGGCGTCGCCATGTGCGTCGAGCGCCCGTAAACAGCATGAAATCTAACGGGCAGGCCAAGCGCCTGCCCTTTTTTTGATGCGCATTGCTGCAAAGCAGAAATTTCTTAATGAAATAATATTGCGCGCGATAGTCTTCACAAGTAACAACATTTCAAACGCGAATCTCTTAGAAGGAAATCCAAATGTCTCGTGTAGCCCTTGTGACCGGCGGTAGCCGCGGTATCGGCGAAGCTATTTCCAAGCAACTTCAAGCAGATGGCTGCACAGTTGCGGCCACCTATGCCGGTAATGATGAAGCCGCCGCTAAGTTCACTGCCGAAACGGGCATCAAGACCTACAAGTGGAACGTCGCTGATTACGAAAGCTCGGCCGCGGGCATCGCGCAGGTTGAAGCCGACCTTGGCCCGATCGACATCGTGGTCGCCAATGCGGGCATCACCCGCGACGCGCCCTTCCACAAAATGACGCCGGAACAATGGCATCAGGTCATCGACACCAACCTGACGGGCGTGTTCAACACGATCCACCCAATCTGGCCTGGCATGCGCGAGCGGAAGTATGGCCGTATCATCGTGATCTCTTCGATCAACGGCCAAAAGGGCCAATTCGCGCAGGTGAACTACGCCGCGACCAAGGCCGGGGACCTCGGCATCGTCAAATCGCTGGCCCAAGAAGGTGCGCGCGCAGGCATCACCGCCAATGCGGTTTGCCCCGGCTACATCGCCACTGAAATGGTCATGGCGATCCCGGAAAAAGTACGTGACAGCATCGTCGCAGGCATCCCCACAGGCCGTCTGGGCGAGCCGGACGAGATCGCGCGCTGCGTGTCCTTCCTTGCATCCGACGGGTCCGGCTTCATCAACGGCTCGACCATCTCCGCCAACGGGGCGCAGTTCTTCGTTTAAGTTTTCTTAGGCGCAACACGAAAAAGGGCCGGGGTTTTATCACCCCGGCCCTTCTGTTTTGGCACCGTAAGCCCGCCCCCGTTAACGCGGCATGTCACGCGCGGCGGTCAGCGGCACCTGCGGGTTAACCGCGTCCAAACATCCAGTTCCAGAAGTCACGTGTGGCTTGTCCACGTGCATCATGAGCAGATTTGATCGCATCGCGAGCGGCGGGGTTTGTGGTGGCTTCGATCATAATTATCTCCTGAATTCAATTTTTTAGCGTTTCTTGAGGCCAAACATCCAGCCCCAGATACCTGCGGCGGCTTTGGCCCGCGCGGCGCGCCCGTTGTTCAGTGCGCTCGTCAGATCCATCGGTGTCATCGTGGCCTCCTTGGCTCAGTCTGCATCTCATCTTGTCACCCTATATGGCGACAGCGACGATTCCTGACAAACGAGACTTTTCACCTCCTCACTTAAGCTGTACTTAACTGAATATGCCCGACCGCCTTCCACCCCTCACTGCCATCCGCGCCTTCGAGGCCGCTGCGCGCCATATGTCCTTTGCTAAAGCGGCGAATGAGTTGAACGTCACCCCAGCTGCCCTCAGCTTTCAGATCAAATCGCTTGAAGAGCACCTCGGCACGCCCGTCTTCAAACGCCTGAACCGCGCCGTGGAATTGACCGAAGCCGGGCGCACCTTCGCCGCCGGGTGTCACACAGCCTTCGATGCATTGTCTGAGGCATGGTCCCGCACCCTGCGCTTGCAAGACACGCAAACGCTCACCGTCACGGCAGGCCCCGCGTTTACGGCCAAGTGGCTCGCCCCCCGAATCTATGGGTTCGCGCAGGCGCACCCGGACATCGAATTGCGCTTTTCAGCCGCCCTGCACATCGTGGACATAAGGCGCGAGAATGTGGATGTGGCGATCCGCTATGGCTATGGCGGGCATGATGATCTCTATTCAGAAGCGCTGCATACTGAATGGGTCTGCCCCGTCATGACCCCTGCGCTGGCCGCCCAGTTTCCAACACCTCAGGCCATCGCCCGCGACGCGCCCCTGATCTTCGATGAATCAATCAATTTTCTGCGCCAAAAGGCAGGTTGGGCCGAATGGTTCCGCGCGATGGGTGTGGAGTATGTCCCGCGCCAAGGTCCGCATTTTTCTCAGGCAGATCACGCTATTGATGCCGCCCTATCCGGGGTTGGCGTGGTCATGGGGCGCCGCGCTTTGGTCGTAAAGGACATCGCCGATGGACGGCTAGTCGTGCCGTTTCCGATCGCGCTGAATACCCATGCGCAGTTTCACTTCATCTGCGCCAAGGGTGATGAAACCCGGCCCCATATCGCGGCCTTTCGCGAATACATCTGGACCGAAGCGTCAAAGACGACCTGGATCAGCGACGCGCTCACTGTGGTGGACCCCGTCGCTGATTAGTTGGTTGTCTGGTTTCGCCCTGTTGGGCTGGGTGTGTTAGGCCGAAATCCTCTCGATCTCTTCCTTCAATCGCAGCTTTTGCTTTTTCATTTCTGCGATCTGTAGCCCGTCGGTACTCGGGGCGCGTTGCGCTTCCTCGACGGCGTCACTCAAAGTTTGATGCTTCCGCTTCAGCTGCTGCAAATGCGAGCTCAGACTCATGGGCATATTCCTTTTCATGTAGCTGTTACATGAAAGCACAAAATCGCCATTCGGTCACGCTGCAGCGCAGCTTGAGGGTAATGTTGGTTAAGCAATATGTCGCATCATTTTGCGCAAAGCGGGTTCGGCGCGCGCAAAACTTGAGCGATTTCAGCGGTGTAATCCTCTATATCCGCGACATGTGCCACCCCGGAATGCAGTACAATCGGTGCGTGTAATTTAAGCAGAGCCCGCCCTTCCTTGCGAGAACGAAGCAAGATCAGCGACGCATCGCGCCCAGTGCGAGGGGCCAAAGGCTGCACCTCCAAGCTGCCAAGTTGCGCCTGAGTCGCAGCCAATGCGTGTGCGAGGCGGTCTGCTTTCAGGATCATATGCAGGTATCCACGCGGTTTCAGCCGCTTGGCTGCCGCTTTAACCCACGCCTTGAGCGGCACATCCTCGCCCAAGGCGGTCTCGCGCGCGGGATCGGGCGCGGCGGTTCCGCTCTCGCGGTCAAAATAGGGCGGATTGGCGATCACATGATCGAAACTGAGCGCCTTCAACTCCGCAGGCATCGCGGTCAAATCCGCCTCATGCACCACCAACCCAGCGCCCGCGCCATTTCGACGCGCCAGTGCCGCGTATCCGGGGTGCTTTTCGACCCCGTGCAGCAGCAAATCCGGCACCCGCGCCGCCAGACAAAGCGACGCAGCCCCGGCCCCGCATCCAAGGTCCAGAACCGCCTGCCCCGCCGCCGCCGGAACCCACGCCGCCAGCAGCACCGGATCAACCCCGGCGCGATAGCCCTTCACCGGCTGCCAAAGCTCTAACGCCCCGCCCAGAAAGGCATTTTTCGCAATCGCCTCTTCGGGAAACAGGCTCACGGACTCACATCGATTTGATTGTCCCGCAGGACCACCGCCGCCGCCTGATATTCCTCGTCCCGCACCATCAACCGACGCGGAAAAATCCCAATGCCGCCATAGAGGTTGCTGATGTTTACGTCGAACTCAAAGCACTCTATATCCTCCCCGCGGAGGAGAGCCGTGGCAAAGGCGATCACAGTCGGGTCAGTGCTGCGGGTAATCTCTTTCATGTTTGCGTTTTACGGCCCTATATCATGGATTGTCGAGGGTCACTTCCGGGGATGTGCATGGACGCCAGTTACAAACCGCATGACCGTTTGGCCGAGTTGCTGACGGGCGAGATGCAGGCCGTGAACGCGCTGATTGCGGATCGGATGGCCTCTGAGCATGCGCCCCGTATCCCCGAGGTAACCGCGCATCTGGTCGGCGCAGGCGGCAAACGGCTACGCCCGATGCTGACCTTGGCAACCGCGCGCATGTGCGGCTATGGCGGCCCCTATCACGTCCATCTGGCCGCAACGGTGGAGTTCATTCACACTGCGACCTTGCTGCATGACGACGTGGTGGACGAAAGCCAACAGCGGCGCGGGCGGCCCACGGCGAACCTGCTGTGGGACAACAAATCCTCGGTCCTCGTGGGCGACTACCTCTTCTCCCGCTCCTTTCAGTTGATGACGGAAACGGGGTCGATCGAGGTGCTCCGCATCCTCTCCGACGCCGCTGCCACCATCGCCGAAGGCGAAGTGCTGCAGATGACGGCGGCGCAGGATTTGGCAACGGATGAAAGTATTTACCTGCAAGTCGTGCGCGGCAAAACCGCCGCCCTCTTCTCCGCCGCGACCGAAGTGGGGGGCGTGATCGCGGGCGCGCCTGTGGATCATGTGAAAGCCCTGTTCGACTATGGCGACGCGCTCGGCATCGCGTTCCAGATCGTCGATGACCTGCTCGACTACCAAGGCCAAAGCGCCGCGACGGGCAAGAATGTGGGCGACGATTTTCGCGAGCGCAAGTTGACCCTGCCAGTGATCAAGGCCGTGGCCGCTGCGGACGCCGAAGAACGCGCCTTCTGGGAACGCACCATCGAAAAAGGTCAGCAAACTGACGCGGACCTCGACACCGCTTTGGCGCTTCTGGATAAGCACGGCGCGCTAGAGGCCACGAAGCAAGACGCCCTTGGCTATGCCGAAAAAGCAAAAACTGCGCTTGCCACCCTGCCCGCATCAGACGTGAACGACATGCTCCGCGATCTGGCCGATTACGTGGTCGAGCGGATCAGCTA
>CAZPXE010000144.1:0-7720 GCA_964590545.1 uncultured Rhodobacterales bacterium
CGCCCCGGCATGGTGTCCGAACAGACGTGGCCGCCCGCGCTGCGTGGCCCAGCGGCCATTGCCATCCATGATGATGGCCACATGTCGCGGCCCTGCCCCGCCCGCCGTTATCGGTGGAGGGGCCAATTCGGTATTTTCAGCAGGATCCGCGATTGGGAAACCTCACTTGAGTTGTGCCACGACAGGGCGAACCCTTCCGGTCCCGAAGGACCGAAGCGATCAGACCTGCATGATCTCTTCCTGTTTGGTCTCCAGCGAAGCATCGACCTTGGCGATATAGCTATCGGTTAAGTCTTGCATTTCCGTTTCCCACAGCTTCTGGTCATCTTCCGAAAGACCATCGGCTTTGGCTTTCTTGATCTGATCCATCCCATCGCGGCGCAAATTGCGAATCGAAACGCGCGCATTTTCAGCATAGCTCCCGGCGACTTTGCCCAGCTCGCGGCGGCGTTCTTCGTTCAGTTCGGGAATCGGCAGCATGATAATCGTGCCGTTCAGCTGCGGGTTGATCCCCAGCCCGCTTTCGCGAATGGCTTTCTCGACCTTGCCCACAAGGCCTTTGTCCCAGACATTCACCGTGACCATGCGCGGCTCTGGCACATTCACGGTGCCCACCTGATTGATCGGGGTCATCGAGCCATAGGCGTCGACCATCACCGGCTCCAGCATCGAAGCAGACGCCCGCCCGGTCCGAAGCGAGGCAAATTCCGTGCGCAGATTGCTCATCGCGCCGTCCATCCGACGCTCCAGATCATCCGTGTCCAGCATGAAGTCTTCTGACATTCCCCGTATCTCCGCCTGTCATATTGTCTTTGCTCAGGTTTTAGGCTCTGCGCCGCGGTTTGTATAGATGCCGGATGTGCAAGCCCCATGCAAAACTTGCACAGCGGGACGCCGCTTATGCCAGCGCGGCGAACTGAGGTGATCCCGCAGGTATCCGCCCATCCGCAAAATCCACATTGCCGCCTTACTCTTGCCTTGGCACACCGAAATGACTTTGATGCAGCGTGGCGTTGCGGCGCGCGCTTGGTGGGACGACAAAGGGGGACACTATGTCTATCGCGAATGAATACGAGCGGTATATGCTCGAACTGGTTAATGCAGAACGCGCTGCTGTTGGGGCCGCGGCCTTGCAATTGGAACTGAACCTCAACCTGTCGGCAGAGTTGCATACGCAATGGATGAGCAGCGCGGATATCTTCAGTCACACAGGCGAAAACGGCTCCACTGCGCGCCAGCGCATGAGCGACGCAGGGTTTGACTTTGGAACCAGTTCCACCGCCGCCGAGAACATTGCCGCACAGTCCGAACGGGATGAGGATGGGATCATGGACGATGTCTATGATCTGCATGTGAGCCTGATGAACAGCCCCGGTCACCGCGCGCACATTCTGAACCCGACGCTCGAGTATATCGGGATCGGTATTGATACTGGCCCGCTGACCTACACGCGGGACGATGGCTCGACCGTCTCACTTTATTCCGTGCTGGTTACCCAGAATTTCGCCCGGACTCCCGATGGGATACCCGACCTCGATCTGGGCGAAATCCGCGGCACGCTGGCCTCCGAGACCTTGGACGGCACCAGCGCCGGCGATACGATCTTCGGGCTTCGCGGCAATGATATCCTGAACGGGTTGGCTGGCAATGATACGCTCAATGGCAATGACGGCGGCGACCGGCTGAACGGCGATGCGGGCGAGGACACGCTGTTTGGCGGGCGCGGGAATGACATCCTGAACGGCGGCAGCGATAACGACACGCTCAATGGCGGCTTTGGACGCGACAAGATTTATGGCGCGGCAGGCGATGACACGCTGATTGGCGGGCGCGATGATGACAGCCTTTATGGCGGCAATGGCAGTGACATTGTGAAAGGCGGCACAGGTCTGGACCGGCTTGAAGGTGGAAAAGGAAACGACATCCTGACCGGAGGCGCGGACGCCGACATTTTCGTGTTTCTGCGTGGCGGTGATACCGATCGGATTACCGATTTTCGCAACAATGTGGACGAGATAGATCTGGTCGGCTTCAATCTGGGCAGCGTGAGCGCCGCGCTTGACTTTGCAACCCAAGTGGGCGCGGACACAGTGTTCGATTTTGGCCGTGACGATATCCTTATCATTGAAGACACGGTGAAATCGGTGCTGGCCGATGATTTGCTGATCTAGGATCAGAACAGGAACGCAGCTTCGCGCGTCCGTGTGACGCGCGGCTCGGGCCAAAATGGCTGATCGGCACCTGCGCCAGACATATCGGACCGCTTTCGCGCAAGCGAGCGTCTGAACGGTCCGTCTATTCGATTGACCTTGTGCGTGTCAGGTTCGCAAAGATTGCCGCCCGCCCCAAGGCCACCGCGGACACCAGAGCCCGCGCCTTGCGGTTCAAGGTGAACCGGTTCTTTACCATTAATGCCTATCCCGCATGCAGGAGCATGCGATGGCAGACTACTACAACAAGATGTTCTATCTCGGTGATTTTTCCGACATGGACACGAACGAGTGGAACTACACCACAGAATGCGCCTCCGACATTCTTGGGGCCTATACGCAGCCGCCGCTGATAGACGTCACGCTTTATGACGGGACGAATGACGGAAATATTATGGATGATGACAACGGCGCGGGCGCGCTCGAGTCAATCGATTTCGATGTGGGCGCAGGTACGCAAAGCAGCAAACTTGATTCGACCAATGTTTACAACGTGCGCGTAACCTTGGGCGATAACAGCACAATCGACGTTCAGGCAACCGTGATCCAATTACAAACCGGACATGTGTTCCTTACGGAATATGCGAATAACGGCACTCTCGACAATCTGAACATTCAATCCGTCGAGTTGCTCAGCGTTCACGACACAAACTATAGCGGCTTTTTCGTTCAGTCCTCCGTCGATAACACGACAGTCGTTTGCTATTGCAGCGGAACGCGAATTGCGACGGTGTCCGGGCTACGGGAAGTCCAAACGCTGCGGCCGGGTGATCTTGTGTTGACACAAGACCATGGCGCGCAGCCGCTTCTGGGGGTCTGTTCGCACCCGATACCGCCCCGCGCGAAAGATCAGCCCGTCGTGATCGCGCCCGGTGCTTTGGGGCCATCTATTCCCTTGCGGCGCTTGCGCCTGTCGCCGCAACACCGCGTTTTGGCAAATGGTAACATCGCAGCGCGCATGTTCGGAACGTCAGAGGTATTCCTGAACGCAAAGGCTTTGCTGCGCACGCTAGGTGTGTCCCAGCAAGCCGCAGTGTCGTCTGACCGGTACTGGCACCTTATATGCGCCCGCCATGAGATTATTTTTGCCGAAGGCTGCGCTGCGGAAACACTGTTTGCGGGCGCGCAGGCGATCGCCGGTTTGCAAAAAACCCCTGTTGGCTTTCGGGCTGCGACGCAACTGTCAAACCTTCGCACACCGTGCGCGCGCACAACGCCAGCGTTGGCCCGTCAAACACAGTTTGTGAAGCGTTGCATTGCCAATGGCAAACCGATCCAAGCGCCGCAAAACGCCACTGCGACTGAGGTCTTGCCGGATCAGTCGCTGACCGTTGTATAAGCGCCTTTTCCGGCCAAAATACCCCGGAACCCGCCCGGCTCATCGAGCGAGAACACCACGATGGGAAGCCTGTTGTCCCGCGCCAGTGCGATGGCGGAGGCATCCATGACCTTAAGCCGCTTGGCGAGCACATCGTCATAGCTGACCGTGTCATACCGCACCGCGTCATCATGCAAGGCCGGGTCCTTGTCATAGACCCCATCGACCCCGTTCTTGCCCATGAAAATCGCCTCGCAAGCCATTTCATTGGCGCGCAGCGCGGCGGCGGTGTCGGTGGTAAAATACGGGTTCCCGGTCCCGGCGGCGAAGATGCACACGCGCTTTTTCTCCAAGTGGCGCACGGCGCGGCGGCGAATATAGGGCTCTGCCACCTCGTTCATGGTGATCGCAGAGATAACACGGGTGAACACCCCCATCCCTTCCAGCGCCGATTGCATCGCCAGCGCGTTCATCACCGTCGCCAGCATGCCCATGTAATCGGCGGTCGTCCGCTCCATCCCCTGCGCCGAACCTTGCAGGCCCCGGAAGACGTTGCCCCCGCCAATCACCATGCAAATCTCGACCCCCAGATCATGGACCGATTTGATTTCTTCTGCGATGCGTTGAACGGTTGGCGGGTGCAGCCCGAAGCCTTGATCACCCATCAGCGCCTCGCCTGAGATTTTCAGCATGACCCTGTTGAATGATGCATCCTGCTCGGTCATGGCGGCTCTCTCCTGGCTGTCTTGCGCGTGTGATCTCGCGTTCGCGCGCAACCTGTCCTAAAACGCCCCCTAGTTCAATGGGGCGCCCGCCCCGCAGCATGGAAATCTTGCGCCTTTGTTCGACGATCTTCTTGCCACGCTTGACCCGGCCCGCCCGGTGCTGATTGCCGGGCCAACGGCCTCGGGCAAATCCGCGCTGGCGCTGGCCATTGCCGAGGCGCAGGGCGGTGTTGTGGTGAACGCCGATGCAAGCCAGATTTACGACTGCTGGCAAATCGTCACCGCGCGCCCTTCGGCGCAAGAACAGGCCCGCGCGCGCCATGCGCTTTATGGTCATATCTGTTACAATGCGCCCTATTCGGCTGGCCACTGGCTGCGCGAGGTTACACCGCTTGTGAAAGGCGGCGCGCGTCCCATCATCGTTGGCGGCACGGGGCTTTACTTCTCTGGCTTGACGGAAGGTCTCTCAGAAATCCCCGCCACACCGCCGCAGATACGGGCCGAGGGGGATACTCTGCCCCTCGACACTCTGCGCACAGGTCTCGATCCCGCCTCCGCTGCGCGTATTGATCTGGCCAACCGCGCCCGTGTGCAGCGCGCGTGGGAGGTGTTGCGGGCGACGGGGCGCGGGATTGCTGATTGGCAGGGCGACACTCCGCCCCCCCTTTTGCCAATGGAGGCGGCGCATGCCTTCGTGATGGACGCGCCGAAAGAGTGGTTGACCCCGCGCATTGACCGCCGCTTTGACCAGATGCTGGACGAAGGCGCGCTGGAAGAAGTCGCGGCGATGGCCGATCGCTATGATCCCACCCTGCCCGCCTTCCGCGCCATTGGCGTGCCGGAACTGATGGCGCTGCATCAAGGGAATATGAGCCTTGAGGCCGCGCGCGAGGCCGCCACCATCGCCACCCGTCAATACGCCAAGCGTCAGCGCACGTGGTTCCGCAAACGCTGCAAAAGCTGGCATTGGGTCGATTGCACGCGGCTGGACCGGCGCTGATCCCGCAATAATTTACCGAAATCGAACATTTTTACTGTATCTCTGCTGACAAGCACAGGGAAACTTGTCAACTTCGCGCCCATGCCCCGTATCGACTCGCTCGCCCATCTGATCCGTCAAGCGCCTTGGCAGCTTGCGCTGCTGCACAGCGCCCCGGCGCGGCGGCTGATCTGGATCACCCATGGGCAGGGCCGGATCATCCTTAGCCCGAAGATGCGCGGGCTGGGCGTGCATAACTTTCTGACCATCCCACCCGGTGCGCCTTTCGCGTTGGATGCGGGGCCGGGCCTGAACGGCCACCTGCTGACCTTGCCGGAAGATGACACTGGCATCTGGCCGGACACGCCCCTGTTGCTGCGGGTCCGCGATGCGGGGCCGCAGGGTGAGATTGCCGGGATACTGGAAGCGCTGATCCGCGAGCAAACCAACCGCCGCCCGCTGATGGAGGATGCCCTAGCGGCGCAGGTCGCGCTGCTGTCGGTCTGGTTGCGCCGGCAGCTTGATCTGCCCGAGCACCTGCCCGAACCCTATTCTGCCGCTGACCGTCTTGCTGATACGCTGTTGCAGGATATCGAGGTCAATCACCGGACCGGCGCGCCGATGACCAAAGTGGCGGCGCGGCTGGGGATCACCCCCACCCATCTGGCGCGGGTGGCCAAGGCCAATCTGGGGCGCAGCGCGGCGGATCTGAGCGCAGATCGCAGCGTTCATGCGGCGCGCGAGTTGCTCGAACGCACAGACTACCCGGCCAAATCCATTGCCGAAGGGCTTGGCTTCGGCTCTGCCGCCGCCTTTTCGCGCTTTGTGAGCGCCCGCACAGGCAAGAGCCCACGCGCCCTGCGCAAGTCAGCCCGAAGCACTGGCAAGCACTAACCGGCACCTGCTGGCTCTCTGATTGCTGTTCACAGAACCTCTGACAGCGGACGAAAAAATGCGCGATGTCGCTTTGGGCGATTTGAATGGTCGCAAAAGTGACATGAAATCGCGATGCGTGTGTTGACGCTGGGCCTTCTAGATGCGTCAATGCGGTCAAGGCCGGACAGAAAATGATCCGGATCGACAGGGGGGTCGTTCAAGAAGCCAGCCGCGCTTGCGCGCGGATACAGGCTGCTGATCCCAAAATCTCGCGGCACGCGGCCCGGCCCATCCGGGATGCGCTGTCCTCAACCCGGACGCAGCACAGGGCCGCCCGCCCTGCGCCACGCCAAAGCAGGGGTTTAAATGGGACTATTCATTCTGCGCAGGCTTGGGATGATGGTGTTCACGGCTTTATGCCTGACCTTCATCGTCTTTTTCATGACAAACCTGTACCCGAACCTGGAAAAGCTGGCCAAGACCCAAGGCAATTTCCGTATGACCGACGAGGCTGTGTATAGCTGGCTGTCGGATCGCGGATATACCGACTCGGTCTTCGTCAAATATGGCCGTTGGCTGGGCGTCGCCCCCGCGTGGGAGACCGTCAAGGATGACGGCACCGTTCTGCGCAAATGCCGGGATGGCGATCTGCCGGAAGAGGAGCGCGCCTCCTATTGCGGGCTGTTGCAGGGCGATCTGGGATTCAGCCTTGTTTTCAAGGACGATGTATCGACCATCGTGGGCAAGCGGCTGGGCCTTACGGGCAAGCTGATGTTCGCGGTGATGCTGGTGATGGTGCCGATGGCGTTGATTGTCGGGGTGCTGGCCGGGATGCGAGAGGGCTCGAGGATGGACCGAACCCTGTCGACCTTCTCGATCGCAAGCACTGCGACGCCGGAATATGTGTCGGGCGTGATCTTCATCGCGGTCTTCGCCTCGTCCGCATTTGGCCTGAAATGGTTCAAAGGCTCGGCAACGCAGGCGATGGATGATGCGACCTTTGCTAACTTCACCCTGCCGGTTATCACCATCGCGCTGTATGGAATGGGCTATATCGCCCGGATGACCCGGGCTTCGATGACCGAGGTGATGACAGCGCAATTTATCCGCACCGCGCGGCTGAAGGGCGTGAGTTTCCCCAATATCGTGATGAAACACGCCCTGCGCAACGCGCTGATCGCCCCCTTCACTGTCATCATGCTCCAGTTCCCATGGCTGCTGAATGGCGTGGTGATTGTTGAAACCCTGTTCAACTACAAGGGCTTCGGCTGGGTGCTGGTGCAGGCGGCAGGCAATAATGATATCGAGCTGCTTCTGGCGGTTTCGGTGGTCTCGGTGATGGTGGTTCTGATCACGCAGCTAATCTCGGATATTGGCTATGTGTACCTGAACCCCCGCATCCGTGTGACATAAGGGAGGGCCGAGATCATGGAACCACTTACATGGACTGGCAGCATGTCCTTCCTAGTCCCGCTGATGGGCTTGGCGGCGTTGGCGTTGCTGCTGGCCTTCGCGGTGCAGATGGTGGCGTCGTTCTTTGAGGAAGAAGCCTCGCGCATGGCCAACCCGGATGGAACTCTGATCGCGCAAGGCGGGCTGACTGGCATGGCCG
>CAZPXE010000145.1:0-7712 GCA_964590545.1 uncultured Rhodobacterales bacterium
GTTGTCGATGAAGGAGGACAGCGCGTTGAGCGTTGTCGTCTTACCGGACCCAGTACCGCCCGACACGATTATGTTCAAACGCGTGGCCACAGCGGCTTGCAAATAGGCAGCCATTTCTTCGGTAAACGCGCCAAAGTTGACCAGATCGTCGATGCGCAGCTTATCTTTGGTGAATTTCCGGATCGAGACGAGCGAGCCATCCACCGCGACGGGCGGCACCATGGCGTTGAAACGCGAGCCGTCTTTCAGGCGGGCGTCCACATACGGGTTCGATTCGTCCACGCGCCGACCCACGGCGGACACGATCTTGTCGATGATCCGCAGCAGGTGGCGTTCATCCTTGAATGTTATGTCGGTCAGTTGCAGCTTGCCCTCGCGTTCCACGAAAATCTGCTTTGGCCCGTTGACCAGAATATCGTTGACCGTCTCATCCTTCAGAAGCGTTTCCAGCGGACCAAGGCCCGTGACTTCGTCGAAGAGTTCCTGATTGAGGTTCGCGCGGTCCTCGCGGTTTAGGACGATAGACTTCTCTTCCAGGATTTCGCCGGTGATCGCGTTGATTTCCGTGCGTAAATCCTGATCAGTCGCGGTTTCCAGCGCGGCGAGATTCAGGTTGTCGAGAAGGGCGCGGTGCAGCTCCAGCTTGATCTCGCCCATGCGCTCTTTGCGCTTGCGCTCTTTGTCCATCGGGGCCGCTTCGGCCACCTTCTTGGGCAATGCTTTGCGCACCACGCGAGAGGGCTGTGGTGCGGACGGCACATCCAGCGAGATGCCTTCTTCAACCGGAGTCGCCATCGCTGAGGGAGGCGCTGCGGTGCCGGGTGTTTTCTTAGTGTATTTCGAAAACATCTAAGTGCCTTTGTTTCTTGGGTTTACGCGGCCTGAGCGGCGGAGCTTTGCAACTCATGGATCTGCGCGGCGAGCTTGGCGATCTCCTTGCGCAGCGGGTTTTTCGGGCAGGATTCAGCCAACGGTTGACCGTGATCGCCTGCTTGCAGGATTTGCTTGCCACCATCCGGCAATTGCATGTCGATTGAGATGTCGAGGCTTTCCGCCATTCGTTTGACCCGGCTTTTGCCGTTCAGATCGGTGAATTTTGGCGCGCGGTTCAGCACAAAGCGCAACTTTTCGACCGGAAGCTGTTCCGATTGCAAAGCGCGTTTGAAACGCAGCGTATTCTGGGCGCAGCGCATATCGAGTTCGATGACCGAGAAGTACAAATGCGCCTCGGTCAGAACGGTTTCTGTCCACTGCACAAGCGTGCCGGGCATGTCGATGATAACATAGTCAAAATGCGCGCGGGCCATGGCGACGAGCCGGTCGATATCCTCGGGTGTGATCATGTCCAGCGGTAGCATATCCGTTGGCGCAGTCAGCACGCTGATACGGTCGCTATAGGTCATCAGCGCCTGACCGAAGCTGTCTTCATCCATGGTCTCTGTTTCTGACAGCAATTCGTAAACCGCCTCGCGTCTTGCGAGATCGAGGAATGTCGAGACTGAGCCAAACTGCAGGTCGAAATCGAGAATGCACACCGTGGGGTTGGCGTCTTTGCTGACATTTGCCAATTCAAAGGCAAGATTGACCGCCAAAGTGGAGGCACCAACGCCGCCCGCGATCCCATGAACGGCAAAAACCGCGCCCTGTTTGTCGGCACCTGTGCGCAATCGCGGTTTGTTATCCTCGGCTGCGTGAGCCTCTGGATGCGCCTTGGCCCGAATGCGTTGGATTGCTTCGTTAAGTTCGTTTTCCGGCAGTGGATACGGCACAAACTCCCCGTTGGACTGCCGCATCAGCGCGTGCAGGGTGGGGGGCGAGACGTCTTCAGCGATCAGGATTACCGAAATATCGCGGGCTTTTGCTTGTCCGACGATTTCCGTGAGCAACACCAGATTGTCTTCGTCTTCGCTGTCGATGGCGAGCGCGATAAACTCAATGTCTGCGGCTTCGGGCTGGGCAAAGAACGCAATGGCTTCGGCAAAGCCCAGGTCGCCCCAAGTTTCCCCCATTGCCGATTCCATGTCCTCGATCAGAAGATCAAAGTTCTGCACATCTCGGCTGATTGTACAGGCCAGAATGGGCGGGGTTTCGGGTTGTGGCATTGCGCTGCTCATTGCCGTTTAGTCCTTATTTACATCGGGTTAGGAGGCTTGCCCGGGTATTGTTCCGACCCTTCACGACCTGCCGCACCCACGCCGGCTGTTTCAGCCGGGCACACGTGTCCCATGGAAGCCAAACTCGCAGCCAATCTGGGCAAGATTGGGGCCAAAAAACTCCAAATGTTGGGTTTTTGAGAACGATCAGACCGCTCACGTGGGATTGATCTAGGCCGCGCGCACAACGTCAACTCTTTGGTTGAGGCATTGAGCCTGCCTACGAAATAGTCGGCCACTTTTGCGTCGTTTATCGCGACCGGGTTCGCAAAAAATAGAAACGGCGCCGGGAGAGTGATCCCGACGCCGAACTGAACAAGCCTTGGAGGTGGCTTGGTTTTGCCGGTGGTTTACTCCGGCAAGGCTTCAATCGCGGCCGAATCCAGCGTGCGCAGCTGGCTTTCAGCTTCAGCGCTCTTGATGTAGTCGCGATAAACAATCTGGGCATATTTCCCGTCGAGCACCAACGGATGCCCTTTCACGAACCCGCTCACATCCGTCACGGTGCGGCGATTGCGACGCTCGCGCCCTTGGTTGACGATCAGCGGTTGGGTTTCGCCAAAGGATACAACGGCTTCCAGCCGTGATTTGTCGATACCTAGGCTGGAAAGGTAGTTCACAACTGCGCGGGCGCGGCGCAGGCCAAGACGCTTGTTGTAGCTATTGGAGCCGACCGCGTCGGTGTGGCCGTAGACGCGGAAATGCACTTCCGGGAATTGCTGGATCCAGCCCGCTTGCTGACGCAGGATTTCGCGCGCGCCGTTGTCGAGCTGGGCGCTGTTAAAGGCGAAATTTACCGTCGTCTGCACTTCGGACGAGAAGCGGTTGGCCAGATCGAAGGTATATTGCCGTTGCCCGGTCTGGATCAGGGTGTTGTTTTGCACGGATGATCCAAAGGTACCGGTGCTCATGCTGGCGCCGGCAGCGCGATGGAACTGACTATAGACCGCGTCATTGGTGGGCGCGCAGGCGGTCATCAGACCCATCGCGGCCACAAGGCTAAGTGTAGAGATGTGTTTCATGTTCAAATCCCGCATGGTCTTAATCCAATACGTAACCATAAGAACCACTGAAGTCTTGCTTGGCCACTTCGCCTGCCGCGCCCTTGGTGGGCTGGGTCACGCGGGTGCCTGCAACGGTGCGGCCATAGAGGAACAGGTCTTTTTCTGATGGCGGACGCACGCGATCCGTCGGCAAGGCAAGCGCCTCACCTCTGGTGGGTTGCACAAGATGAGCTGTGATAATGATCACAAGTTCGGTCTGGCTGCGCTGGTAATTCGCGCTGCGGAAAAGTGCGCCGAGTACGGGCACATCGCCTAGCCAGGGCAGCTGGCTGTTGTTGTCGATGAAGTCGTCTTGCAGAAGGCCCGCGATGGCGAAGCTATCCCCGTCACGCAGTTCTACGGTGGTTGTGGTCTCGCGCCGGGTGAAGGCGTCGATTTCAAAGCCGTTCACCGCAATCCCGTTGGATTCGTCGATGGCCGAGACTGCGGCTTTCAGTTCAAGATTGATGATATCCTTGTCGACCACGCGGGGGATGAAGTTCAACTCGATCCCGAAGGGCTTGTACTCCACCGTGATCGTGTTCGAACTCTGCGATTGTGCCACCGGCACCGGGTATTCTCCGCCCGCAAGGAATGTCGCTTCCTGACCCGAAAGCGCCACGATGTTCGGTTCGGCCAAAGTGCGCACGGCGCCTTTTTGTTCCAACGCTTCGAGCAGGATACCGATTTGCATCGCGCCAGAGTTAAATCCGAAGAGAACCGCGCCCGCATTTTCGTTGGTGCCGGGGATATTGCCACCTAGTGCGTTGGTGACGGCACCTGATGTATTGTTGGTGCCAGAGCCTGCGTTGATGCCCAGATCACCGGACAGCGTCGTGCCGTTGAGCGATAGTGAGGATGAGAGCGATTTGGATACCGTGCGCTGCATTTCGGCAAAGCGGACTTTCATCATGACTTGCTGGATGCCGCCGACGACCATCAGGTTCGAAACGCGTTCCGGCGCATAGCGTTCGGCCAAGTCCATCGCGCGTTGGAGACGCGCGGCGGAAGAGACAATGCCAGACAGCACGATGCCGTCATTGGCGGTGCGAACTTCGATTTTCTCGCCGGGCAGGATTTGGCGGAGGCGTTCTTTGAACTCCGTCACATCCGCGGCAACACGCACATCCACGTTGGTAATGAGGCGACCGCTTGCATCAAGCAGGGTCAATGTCGTCAGACCCGGTGATTTCCCGAGGACGTAAATCGTGCGATCCGATAGCGACGAGATGTCCGCAATGCCGGGATTGGCGATCGACAGTTCGGCAAAGGGGACGTCACTTTCAACAACGACAGCCCGGTTCATCGGGACGTTCAGCTTAGACGCGGTGCCTTTCTTCACAACCCGAAGGTTGTTCGCCTGTGCGGAGATATCCGTCGCCAAGGCGAGCGGACTCACGCAAAGGGAAAGCCCCAGCAGGGCTGCCTTAAAGATTCTATTCATGTTCATGTGACCTGCCTCTATGTCACGCCGGCTTTGGCCGGATTTTATCTGCTCGTTTGAGTGCCCGGTTTTCCGGTTATTATCGTCAACATGGCCCAATCTGAATTTTTTTGCAAGAATCAATAGGTTCTGGGTGGTGGTGAATGTGGATAATTAGCAACAGCGCGCGCGATTGTCCGCGCTGAGGAAACTGTGGACAAGACGCGAAAAGGGCGCGTTTCACATGAACGCGCCCGGAAAGGAGACTGATTTTGATGGAGTGTTCAGGTTATCCACTGCATGTTGTGGATAACCCGAAGAGCTTACTCGGTGCTAATCAATTTGTGCAGGGGATCGGAATTTCTACCACATCGGCACCGCGGCGGGTCCGAATGGTGCAAACCTGTTCTTCTTCCTTCTCGACGATCACAGGCTCTGCTTCGGGTACGATGCCAAGCAGGCTATTCTGATCGACTTCGATGGCTTCGGCGAGAACATCATCGGTTGCACCAACCAATGAGAGGGACAAACGCCCGGTTGATTGCGCCTGCGCCAAAGCCGCGACTTGTTGCGGGTTTGCCGCCACGGTGACCGTCTGCGCGATCAGTGCGCCATTCAGGTCGCCACCTGAGCTTTGGTCAATTGCTATCAGTCGCACACCAGCTTCGATCAGCTTGGTCACATCATTGCGTTCCATCGCAGCTCTGCCTGAGGAGCCCCCTGTAACCTTGCCGGTCCAATAAATGTCCACGCGGTCGCCGGGGCGCAGGAACCCTGACACGCCAGAGGCAACATCAACCCGCAGCGCAAAAGCCCGCATGCCTTTCTCGAGGCGCGAGGTAATGCCAGCATCTTCGCCCGGCTCAGTGACTTTGATCGCCAGAATAGCTTCGTTCTTTTCGATGGCCCGCAAGATTACCCGAGGTTGTTCCTCTCCACGTGGGAAAATTTCTTCGAGCGTGGCGAATGTGCCCTCGGGCAGGGATTTCTGCGGCCAGTCGACCTGGCGGATGTCTTCTACCGTCAGCGTCGCGCCGTATCTTAGACTACGATCAGCCACATATACGGGGACAGTCTTGATCATCTGTGCCCGCGCCGCACGCTCTTTGGCGAGTGCCTGTTGGTAGCCGCCAATATAGTTCTGAGCCATGTAGACAGCCCCGCCTGCGAGCGCGAACCCCGCTAGAAGCACCAATCCAAAAACGACACGCATCATTTACCTCATAGGCTAGCCCAATTTCCAAACTCTGGCCGGGCGATTTTATAGATGTGTTAAGACTGCGGGAGAATTGTGGCCAGAACTTGTCCAATTCGCGTTGGGCTTGCGGCATTTCGGGCAAAAGTGAAACGTTTCCTAACAGGTGCTTACCGCCATGCAACAAGACCAACTGGCAAAAGAAAACCGCGCCCCTGAAAGGGACGCGGTTCGAAACACCGTTAAGGTGCGACGCCTTAGTTCGGGTCGCGGCCTTCGAGGAATGTCTCTGTGTCGGCGGTCAGGTTGGACGCGCCGTTTTCGATGGATGTGTAAGCTGCGACAGCCAGGCCAACCACAGCAGCGGTCAGCACAACCCAGTCAACAGTCACAGCGCCGTTTTCATCACGGGAGAATTTTTTGATAAATTTGATCATGGTATGTCCCTCCAAAGGATCATTCAGTTGCTTGTACCGTTCGTCCGATTGGCGGGCCATTGCTCTCTCATCTGGCCCATGTCCGATGCGGTATGACAATATATAGCTCCTGGAATGCGGCGGCATTGGGGCAGGACTTGGGGGATTTGGTGCTGTTAAGGGATTGTTGAAATTTTGGATTTAACGCATTGAATTTGTGAGTTTATTTTTCAATTTTCCGACTGAATTTGACTACGGCTCTGTGGTTTTGAGGTCGAAAACAGGAGCTTTCGCGGGTGTTATGAGGAAAGATTCTATCGCTGAGCCCCCTATCTAGCTTAAACTGCGATCTGAGCAGAAACACATGAATCCTCTGTTACCAGCACCTCAAAAGCGGGGGCAGTGAGGAGATTGAGGCGATGAAAATCACTAAAATTTGCGCGCTCTGCGCGCTCTCCTTTGCGCTTCCACTTGGGGCTGGCCCGGGGTTTGCGGAAGACGTTCAGGTTGAGGCGAAGGAAACGTCAGTGGAACCTGCGCCCGCGCCGAAGAAGAAGCCCAAACCCTTTCCAAAGTTTGAAGCCAAGCGCGTGAAGCCGCCAAAACGCGGCGCAGCGGCCAAGCGGATCACCATCCAGATCGAGCCCGAAGCGCCCGCGCCCGCACCGGCAGTGCAGCAAGAGCCGGGCGCGCCTGCGGCAGTTGCTACAGGCTATCCGTGGTTCTGGGAGAAAGTCTCGCCCGAGCTTGCCAAGGCCGGAGCAGGGCGGATTGAGCCTGCGCTTACGGCGATCAGCGCCAATTCCGGGAAGCTGCGCGCGCCGCGTTTGCAGCATTTGCAAGATATCGCGAAGGCGCGGGGGGTGGATATTCTGACCTCGACCATCGGGACGGAAGTGTCGCCTGCGCTGGTTCTGGCGGTGATTGCTGTTGAATCTGCGGGGAAAACCGATGCGGTCAGCAAGGCCGGGGCGCAGGGGTTGATGCAGTTGATGCCAGCCACAGCAGAGCGGTTCGGGGTCAGCGACAGTCTCTCTGCGGCGGAGAATATTCGCGGTGGGGTGAAGTATCTTGATTGGCTAATGAAAGAGTTCAGTGGCGATCCGATCCTTGCGCTGGCTGGGTATAATGCCGGGGAAGGGGCCGTTCGCAGCCATAACGGTGTGCCGCCCTTTGCCGAGACACGGGATTATGTGCCGAAAGTGCTGGCCGCGTTTCAAGTCGCCAAGGGGCTTTGCCTGACGCCGCCGGAACTGGCGAGCGATGGGTGCGTGTTTGCGGCGATGAAGTGAGGAAATCGGGGGCTCTGCCCCCGCCCTGCGGGCTCCCCCGAAGTATTTGGGACCCGAAGAAGAAGGGAAGTTGCGCGCCGAGAAACCCGGCGCGCGATTGGGATTAGACGATTGTCGCCTGTGTTGCAGCGCGCAGTTCGTCTTCGGTGACGCCATCGGCGGTCTCGCCGATTTTCAGGCCGCCCTCGAC
>CAZPXE010000146.1:0-7686 GCA_964590545.1 uncultured Rhodobacterales bacterium
GAGACATGCAGCGAGCCAAACAGCCAGTCCCATATGGCCAAGGCAGCGCCATAGTTTTTGTCGTAATGCTCTTCGGCGATGGAATGGTGCAATTGGTGTTGCGCCGGAGAGATCAGCACATGTTCCAACCATTTGGGGTAACGGATGTCCACATGGCTGTGGCGCAGGTTCGAACCGGTCACGTGGAAGGCAAAGATCAGAACGTTCACGCCGACAATGGTGTAAAGGTCCACGGTGTTCCCAAACAGGTAGTAAAAGACTGCGATCACGGGCCCCTGCGCAACGGTAGAGCGCGTGGCATACAGCACGCCTTCAAGCGGATGGACCCGGTACACGGTCATCGGGGTCAGGGTTTCGGCGGAATGATGTACCTTGTGGATTGACCAAAGCATGGGCCAGCGGTGCATCCAACGATGCAGCAGGTATTTGGTCAGATCGTCGGCCAAAAACATGGCCAGCGAAAACAACCCGATGACCAACCCCAAGGGCGCATGTTCATAAGCGCCCCACAACGTCAGATCAGACCGCACAAGCGCCATGTAAACCGCCGTTGCAATGGCCACCTGCGTCAGCAACAGCGGAGAAATGAAGCCTGTCAAAACACGGTTGATGGCAAAGATCTTGTAGTCGGCCCATGCGGAGCGGGAAAAGAATACCTTGGGGTCAAAGATGCGCCGGACCGCGGTGCCAAGGGATGTTTTGTGGAACAGGATCATCCACACAAACGCGATTGCGAGCGATATTGCCAGATACCCCACGAAAACGCGTTTCTTTGGATTGGAGAAGTCGGAAAACATCCCCGCCAAAGTCGTTGCCACTTGATCTGCAAATTCCATTGGACGCTCCGAAAACGAAAGGGGCGGCCCTCGTTTCAAAAGCCGCCCGCAAGGTTGAACCTTAGTCGGTCTCTGCGCCGCCACTGTCGGTATCCAGAGTTTTGATCAGATCGGCCAGATTTTCAGTGGCATCATTCTTACGTGCCTCTACGCCGAATTCTTTGATCAGCAGGTCTTGGACCTTGAGCATGTTCAGCTGATAGGTGTTCCACGATACTTTTGCGTCTTTGACGAAATTGCCGTTCGCGTCGATGCCTGTGACCACGGTTTCATCTTTGGTGGGCGGGCCGTAACCGATCAGACGGTTCAGGCGTACGGCGGTGCCGCCCAGATTCTCTTTGCCCGTTTGCAGCGCCATGGCGAAGCCTTTGAGCTCGCCCCAGTGTTTGATGTAGGTCCGATACAGCTTGTCCGAGATATTGCTCTTGTCTGCGCGGATCTGTTCGATGTCTTTGTAGACCGACCCGGCATATTTGAACGTGGCTTCGGCCAGAACTGAGGTCATCTCGTCTTCGATAGTCGCTGCATAAGCCTGAACTTGCGACAGCTGTGCCGGTGTCAGGGCCGCACCGTCGGCGGATGTGATCACCTTGCGCCCTTCGATGAAGGCGGAGGTGATTGTGTGCAGGTAGTCGGTGCCCGACTTGTCTGCATCAGCCGCATAATACGCATTGCCGAATGTCATTTCCGAAACCAGATCGATCGCGCCGTCGCCATTGGCGTCGCCCGCGGCCAGCTCTTTTTTCTTGGATATACCGTAGGCTTGGTTTGCATCGAGGCTAAGCGCATGGGCTGGCGCACCGAAGTAGCCAAAGCCTTCGTCCCAAGAGTGTTCTTTCCCGGTGTAGGCCGCGCCTTCGCTGTATGGTTTGTTGTTCGGCTTGTTGCCTGCTGTCATCTTCTCGTCGAGATAGTTGTCGACGATCTGGTTGTAGCTGACAGCACCGATCAGGAATTTCTGGATCAGCTGGCCGTAATCATAGCCAAGATCATAATCAACTCCGCCATCGGACATCGCGGCGTGATGGATCAGGTGTTCGACCACTTCAACGCCGGTTTTGCTGCCGGGGTAGCCGGGAACCAGACCTGTGTAGGTTTTGCCAGCGAGGTTCGCACCGGACGAGATTTCGTTCATCATGGTTTGGGCGATCGGGAAATCGTCGTTGCCTTTGTGCGAGACGATTTTCAAATCTTCTTTGTCCGTGCGGGCGAAGAAGAGCATCATTTGCGCTTTCAACGCGTCCGCGTTTGCGCCGCCATCGGCCTCGCCAGCCAGTTTTTTCAGGCTGTCGATCATGATGTTCCGGGCAACTTGGCCGGTATATGCCACCGAGTTGGTTTTGTCCCCGGTATAGGATTTTTCCGTGATCGGGTACGGGCCATAGGTTTCGGCAAACGCGCCCGAGGCCATGAGCGCCAACGCCAGAACCGATGTCCCCAGTTTGAATTTTGTCATTGTTGACTCCTCGTCGATTAATTCCGTCTGTTTTAGTCAGGAATGTAGTTACGCCGTCAAACACAACAGTTGACAAAAATTGTCAAGATAAGGAATTCGATTGTTGATAAAAATAATAAGAAAAGGGCGCTGCACCACTGCAACGCCCCTGAAAGCCGTCTTGGGAAGGCGCGTTAGTACCAGCCGACTTCGTTGAATATGCGCTGAGCTTGCGCAATGTTTTTGGCCACTTTGCTGAGGTCGACGTCATCGGCGCGAAACGCGCCAAGTGCTGCGACTGATGTGCTGTAGGGAACGCCCGGCACTGCTGGAAATTCATCATTTCCGCCGCTGAAATATTGCTGCGCGGACTCGCTGGACAGGTATTCAAGGAACTTGATGGCGTTCTCGCGGTTGGGCGCATTGGCGGCCACGCCAGCACCCGACAGGTTCATATGCGCGCCTTCAGCGTCTTGCGCGGGAAAGATCCAGCCGATGTTGGGCATCGCTTCTTCGGGCAAACCTTTGACGCCTTTGCGGATCGCCCTTGCAAAATAGTAGCTGTTCGAAACTGAGATATCGCATTCGCCTGACACCAGAGCCCGCAATTGATCCGTGTCGCCCCCTTGCGGCTCACGGGCAAAGTTGACGACAACGCCATCGGCCCATTCTTTGGCCTTCTCAGCCCCGTGATTTTCGATGATCGCCGCCAGCAATGTCTGGCTATATGCGTTCGACGATGAGCGGTGACAGACCATTCCTTGATACTGGGGGTCGGCCAGACTCAGGTAGTCGGTCGGCGGGTTTTCCACACGGTCTTTGGCATAGAAAATGATCCGCGCCCGCTGGCTAAAGCCGAACCACTGATTGTCACTGTCTTGCAGATTGGAAGGGATGCGCTCTTCAAGGATCGCGCTGTCGATGGATTGCAAAACGCCCGAGTTTTTGGCCCGTTCCAGACGCGAGGTGTCCACGGTAATCAGCACATCCGCGGGCGAGTTTCTTCCCTCAGCCACCATGCGCGCGATGATTTCGTCACCTTTGCCTTCGATCCGGTTGATCGTGATGCCTGTCTGAGCTGTGAAGTCATCATACAGCGCCTCGTCGGTGTCATAGTGGCGCGATGAATACAGGTTCACCGCACCCTCTGCGATGGCTTGCGTCGCCAAAGCACCCATCAGCAAGGCTGGCAAAAGGGATTTCGAGATCATGCTGCGTCTCCGTTGTTTAGCTGCCGCGCATTGCTGCGGGATCATGTGAAGTTTCGGTCGGCATTCCGTGATCAACGCAATACCCGATAAAAAAGGTCAGCTTATGTATCGCTCATCGGATCGCGGATGACAAGGCAGCTGCAGACGGAAGAGGCCGGTTGAGATCGCAGTGGGGACAACTTGCCGCAATCACGCGGTCGGCGGGCGCAAGTTCACGACCTGCGCCCGCCTGATAGGGTTATATGGTTAGGGTCAGGACCCAGATCGATCAGCTGGCAAAGGCCATCGACACAGCAGCATTCATCGGTGTCGGAGCGCGGCCAATCAGAGCTTCCAAAGCGCCGCTTTCGTCCAGCAGCCAGCCTTTGGCAGCACCTGCATCGGCATCTGCGATCATCTCTGGGAGTCCTTCGGGCAGGCCAAATGTGCGCAGGATGTCCGCATAGGCTTCTTTGGGCATGTCTTGATAGGAAACATCCTTGCCCGCAACGCCGGATGTCGCAGCGGCGAGGTCTGACATTGTAAAGACGTCGCCGCCAAGTTCGTAGACCCTGTTTTCATGTCCCGAACCAGCAATGGCGGATGCCAATGCCTCGCCAAAGTCCTGCCGGGTGGCCGGGCTGACACGACCATCACCAACACTGCCAATCACGGCTCCGGCCTCGACCGACATCGGCAATGCAGAGGTCCAGTTTTCCGTGTACCAACCATTGCGCAGGATCGTCGAGGTCAGGCCCGTGCGTTCGATCTCGGCTTCGGTTGCCTTATGATCCTGCGCAATCAAAAGCGGTGTTCAAGCCAGATGTCTTGGCTGCAAAATGCCCATCTCGGGCGCTGATCTCTCATGCGACAAGCAAGTGGGGTGTGCTGGTTCTTTTGGTGCTGACAGAGGGGACAATCCGGTTCAGCGCGCTCAGGCGGCGGATTGAAGGCGTTAGCGAGCGGATGCTGGCGCAAACTTTGAAGACGTTGGAAGAAGACGGGATGGTCAACAGAAAAGCCTTCGAGGTTGTCCCGCCCCATGTCGAATACTCGCTTACGCCTTTCGGAGAAGGCGCTGCCGTCCGAGTGGTTGAATTGGCCCGTTATTTTGAAAGCAGCGTCAGCGTTAGCGTCGAATAAGGCGGGGCCGGGAAACCTGCGCGATCAAAATCTCTTTCGGTCAGGGGCTACCGCGAAACCCCAGCGAGTCCCGCCGGATCAGTTGCGTTGCCAGTTGCACGGACCGCCCGGCGCTGTCGCCTTCGACCATCTCGATCAATTGTATTGCTGCTGCCTCGCCCATCTTCCAATGGGGCACTTGAACTGTCGTCAGGGCAGGGGTGACCAGCCGGGCGAGGTCCATATCATCGAAGCCGGTGATTGACACATCGCCGGGCACGTCGAGCCCCAACTCGCGCGCGGCGCGCATCGCCCCGACAGCCAGCACATCGCTGCCGCACATCACGGCAGTGGGGCGGCGGCCGTCCGTCATCAAGTCCCGAAACGCCGCCGCGCCTGTGTCGATCCCGTAGGGCGTTTCAATCACCCGCAGCTTCAACCCGCGTGAGGTCAGCGCCAGCCGGACCCCTTGCACCCTCGCACGGGCGCGGTCATTCTCGGCTGTCTCGGCCGCGATCATCGCAATGTCGCGGTGGCCTGCATCCAGCACCGTATCGGCCAGCGCTTGCATCGCCATCTGGTTGTCGAACCCTACGCTGGGGATCGGCCCGGCTGGGGCGTAGGTCCATGCCAGAACCGCTGGCACCCCACGCTGGCGCAGGAATTCATACACCTCAGGGTCCCGATCTGCGCCAATCAGCAGCAGCCCATCCGCCCCGCGCGACACCAGCGTTCGGATCTGCGCCTCTTCCAGCTCGGGCTGATAGGCCGAGCTGGAGACGAGCAGCGTGTAGCCCTTTGCATGCAGCGCCTCCTGAAACGCCTGCACCCCTTGGGCAAACACTGCATTTTCCATCGTCGGGATAATCGCGCCAATCGTGTAACTGCGCTTCGCCGCCATCGCCTTGGCCGCGTAGTTCGGCGTGTAGCCAAGCGCCTGCACTGCCGCCATCACCTTCTTGCGCGTCCCCTCCGACACGATGCCCGTATCGTTCAAGCAGCGCGACACCGTTGCCGTCGACATGCCGACCGCGTTGGCCACGTCCTCAAGCGTGGGCGCAGCTTTGGGCTGATCATCAGGCATTAAAACGGCTCCAACCGATTGTGTAAGCGCTTGCATAGGGTAATGTAAGCGCTTACACAACCCATACAGGCGGTCAAGCCGTCACTCAGAATCACGGGAGGGGCCGGGTATGGCGCGCGATTATCTCAAGAAAGCCACGCTGACATCGAAGTCGGACGCGTCCGAAACCCATGAGATCGTCAAAAACATCCTCTCTGATATCGAAGCGGGCGGGGATGCGACGGCGATGGAATACGCGGCCAAGTTCGACAAATACGACGGCAATGTGATGCTCTCGCAAGAAGACATCGACGCCGCCATCGCGCTGGTCCCCGAAAAGCTCAAAGAAGACATCCGCTTCGCCCATGACAACGTGAAGCGCTTTGCCGAAATGCAAAAAAGCACCGTCGCGAATGTGGAAATGGAGATCGTGCCCGGCATGATCGCAGGCCAGAAAGCCATCCCAGTCGATGCGGCAGGCTGCTACGTGCCCGGCGGGCGCTATAGCCACATCGCCTCGGCCATCATGACCGTGACCACTGCCAAAGTTGCAGGTTGCGGCCACATCACGGCGTGCTCTCCGCCGCGCCCCGGCGTCGGTGTGGCCCCGGCGATTGTCTATGCGGCCCATATCTGCGGCGCGGACAAGATCATGGCGATGGGCGGTGTGCAGGGGGTTGCTGCGATGACCTTCGGCCTTTTCGGCTTGCCCAAAGCCAACATCCTCGTCGGTCCCGGCAACCAGTTTGTCGCGGAAGCCAAGCGCATCCTCTTTGGCCGTGTGGGCATCGACATGATCGCGGGGCCGACCGACAGCCTGATCCTTGCCGACAAGGATGCCGATGCGCATATCGTGGCGACCGACCTCGTGTCTCAGGCCGAGCATGGCTATAACTCTCCCGTCTGGCTGGTCACCGATGATCGCGCGCTGGCGGAGAAGGTGATGGACATGGTCCCCGGCCTGATCGACGACCTGCCAGAGGTGAACCGCGAGAACGCCGCCGCCGCATGGCGCGATTATGCCGAGGTGATCGTCTGCGCAGACCGCGAAGATATGGCTGCATGTTCTGACGAATACGCGCCCGAACACCTGACCGTGCAAGCGGCCGATATTGACTGGTGGCTCGACCGACTGACCTGCTACGGCTCGCTGTTCTTGGGCGAGGAAACCACCGTGTCCTACGGAGACAAGGCGACGGGCACCAACCACGTTCTGCCGACCTCTGGCGCGGCGTCTTACACGGGCGGCCTCTCGGTCCACAAATACATGAAGATCGTCACATGGCAGCGCGCCACCCGCGAAGGGGCCAAGCAGGTCGCGCAGGCCACCGCCCGCATTTCGCGCCTTGAGGGGATGGAAGGCCATGCCCGCGCCGCCGATGTGCGTCTGGCAAAGTACTTCCCCGGCGAGAATTTCGACCTGTCGGCCAATGGCTGACCCACGATCCCTCTTTGATCTGACCGGACGGGTTGCTGTCGTCACTGGCGCCAGCTCTGGCCTTGGACGGCGCGCAGCCACTGCGCTGGCCGCCGCCGGAGCGCGTGTCGTCGGTGTCGCCCGCCGGGCCGAGGCGTTGGAGGACTGGCAACGGGAGACCGGAGCCAGCGCGGCCATAGTCGCTGCGGACGTCTCGGCCCGCGACGGGCTTGCGGCTTTGAAACAAGCTTTAACTGAGCCTTTCGGCGCGCCAGACATCCTCGTCCATGCCGCCGGGGTGAACACGCGTGAAGCCGCTGACGACGTGACCCCCGAAGGCTGGGACCAAACGCTGGCGCTCAACCTCTCGGCCCCGTTCTTCCTGTCACAAGCCCTTGTCCCGGCCATGAAAGACAAAGGCTGGGGCCGCATTGTCCATTTCGCCTCCCTTCAGACAACCCGCGCCTTTCCCGGCGGCATCGCCTATGGCGCGACCAAGGCAGGCATCGGGCAGATGGCCCGCGCCATGGCCGAGGCATGGTCGAAGGACGGCATCACCTGCAACGCTATCGGCCCCGGCTTCTTCCCGACCGAACTGACCGCTGCCGTCTTCGATGACCCCG